>NZ_JBSSCZ010000009.1:0-109201 GCF_054060215.1 Thermostichus sp. OS-CIW-30
GGGGGTTGTAGACCCAGACAAGTGGCGTGGGGCAGGAATGCCCGACCGCGAGGTAAGGACTCCGTCCTGCTGACGGGAAGGGTGGCCCGCGCTCTATCCACAGGACGAGCGCCGGGAGGATGTCACGCATCCACCCTAGCTCTGGATTGGGAAGGATGGCCAGCGCTTTTGCACAGGCGCAGCAGGGCACAGTCTCAGTACCCTGGTTGATTGAGTCAATGCAGAGGTGGGATCCCTCTGTTGGGATAGCCGTTAGGGAGGCAGGTTCACGATGCAACTGCGAACAGCTCTGCCGCTGTTGTGCCTTTCTCTCTTGGTAGCTGCTTGCCGGCCCGGCGGGCCACCTCGCAGCATGGGGGGTGAAGGGGGCGGAGAAGGCCAACCCACACCAGTGGCTGTCGGCAGGGTAGAGGAACAGCAAATCGAAGAGACTTCAGAGTTCATGGCCAGCCTCGGATCCCAGCAGGTGGCCAGTATCCGCCCTCAGGTCAGTGGACAGGTGACCCAGGTGTTCGTGCAGCTGGGATCCCAGGTGGCTGCCGGAGCCCCTCTCTTTGAGATCGACAGCCGGCAGCAACAGGCGGCGGTGGCCGGCCAAACGGCGGGGATTGCCGCAGCCCAAGCCAACCTGGAGAGCGGCCGGGCCGTGCTCAGCCAGTTGCGGGCGGATCGGATGCGGCTGGAGGCAGCAGCGGAGTTTGCCCGGGAGCAGCACGAGCGCAACCTGCGCCTCTTGGCCGAGGGGGCCATCAGCCAGGCGCAAGCGGATCAATCCAGCCGCGACCTGCGCCAGGCGGAGGCGGCTTTGGCGGCGCAACAGGAGCAGATCCGCGCTCAGGAGGCCGCGATCTTGCGGGCAGAGCGGGAGGTGCAGCGAGCCCAGGCCGAGGCGGAGCGGCAACAGGTGCAACTGCAGTTTTTCCAGGTTACAGCTCCCTTTGCCGGCATTGTGGGGGATGTTTTGGTGCGGCAAGGGGACTACGTGACGCCTCAGACGGTTTTGACCACCTTGACCCAAACCCAGGCGCTGGAGCTCAACCTCAACATCCCGTTGCAGCGGGCCCCCCAGCTGCGCATTGGCACGCCGGTGCAGATCCTGGATAGCCGCGGCGAGGTGATCGGCAGCAGCCAAATCTCTTTCATTGCTCCCGAAGCCAACGCCGCCACGCAATCGGTGCTGGCCAAGGCTCTTCTGGAGAACCCTGCCGGCCAGTTGCGCTCGGCCCAGTTTGTGCGGACTCGGGTCATCTGGGAGGAGCGGCCGGCCTTGCTGGTGCCGGTGACGGCGGTGGCCCGCTTGGGGGCGCAAACCTTTGTCTACACGGTGCAGACAACGGAGCCGCCAGCAGAGGGCATGCCCCCGGGGGCGGTGGCGGTGCAAAGGCCGGTGCAGCTGGGATCCATCTACGGAAACAGCTATGAGGTGCTGGAGGGTTTGGAGGCCAATGAGCCAATTGTGCTGAGCGGCCTGCAGAAAATCCGCGATGGCGCCCCGATTGTCGATGAGGTGCTTTTTCAGCAGAGGATGCAGCCACAAGGGAGAGGGAGACCTCCTGGATCCCCGCCCTAGGTCCTCTCTCTCCGGCGGTTTCCCAACTCAGCTATCCCCTTTCACTCCTCACTGCGCTGGACTATGTTTGTTGACTTTTTCATTCGCCGCCCTGTTTTTGCCAGCGTCTGCTCCATCCTGATCGTGCTGGTGGGGGCGGTGAGCATTCCCCTACTGCCGGTGGACTACTACCCACAGGTGGCGCCGCCAGCGGTGAGGGTGACTGCTGTTTATCCTGGGGCCGACGCCGAGACGGTGGAGACGGCGGTAACCAATGTGCTGGAGCAGGAGATCAACGGCGTCGAGGGTATACGGTCTATCGCCTCGGTGAGCAGCAGCAACGGCACCAGCCAGATCACCGTTACCTTCAGCCCGGATCGGGATCTGGACACGGCGGCTGTGGATGTGCAGAACCGGGTGGCGCGGGCCCAGGGCCGGCTGCCGGCGGAGGTGATCCAAAACGGCATCAGCGTGGAAAAGGCCGGCGACAGCGCCTTTGTGCTGGTGTTGGCGCTGCGCTCAGAGGCGGGGGAATACGACGAGCTGTTTTTGAGCAACTACGCGGAGCTGTTTGTGCGGGATGCTTTGCGGCGCATCCGCGGCGTCAGCGATGTCATCATTTTCGGGGAGCGCACCTATGCCATGCGCATCTGGCTGGATCCGACGCGGCTGGCCAGCTATGGTCTGACAGCTCTGGATGTGGTAAACGCAGTGCGCCAGCAGAATATCCAGGTGCCCGCCGGCCAAATTGGCGGCCAGCCCAGCCCCCCGGATCAGGAGTTTCAGATCAGCGTCCAGGCCACGGGGCGGCTGTCGCAGCCGGAGGAGTTCGCCCAGATCGTTCTCAAGGCCAACGCCGATGGCAGCTTGGTGCGCATTGCCGATGTGGGCCGGGTAGAGCTGGGGGCCCAAAGCTACGATACGTTCTTCCGCATCGGGGGGCAGGAGGCGGTGGGGATCGCCATCACCCAACAACCGGATGCCAACGCCCTAGAGGTGTCGCGGCAGGTGCGGCAGACGTTGGCGCAGCTGGCGGAGAGTTTTCCGCCCGGCTTGATCTACGAGATCCCTTTCGACGCCACCCTGTTCATTACCGAGTCGGTGCAGGAGGTGATTTTCACTCTGTTGCAGGCGATTGGCCTGGTGGTGTTGGTACTGTTCATCTTTTTGCAAGATTGGCGCGTCACCCTCATTCCCACCGTTACAATTCCGGTGGCGCTGCTGGGGACCTTCGCCTTTGTGCGCCTGTTTGGCTTTTCCATCAACACTTTGACTCTGTTCGGCCTCACCCTGGCCACTGGCTTGGTGGTGGACGACACCATTGTGGTGGTGGAGAATATCTCCCGCTACATCCGCGACCGCGGCATGCGGCCTCTGCAGGGGGCCTCGGCGGGGATGAACGAGGTGTTGGGGGCGGTGATCGCCACGACGCTGGTGCTGCTGGGGCTATTTGTGCCTGTTGCTTTCTTTCCTGGCACCAGCGGTCGCATCTACCAGCAGTTTGCCGTCACCATTGCCGTGTCGGTTTCGCTGTCCACGTTTAATGCCATTACCTTGGCTCCGGCTTTGTCGGCGCTGCTAATTCGCCCCCGCTCAGAGCAGATGTTTTGGCTGCTGCGCTGGTTTGACCGCGCCGTGGAAGGGATCCGAGCGGCCTACTGCCGCCTGCTGGAGCTGGTGGTGAAGCTGCGGCTGTTGGTGGTGACGGGGTTTATTGCCTGTTTGGGCCTCACCTACTGGCTGTTCCAAATTGTGCCGACGGGGTTTGTGCCGGATGAGGATCAGGGCTTTTTCATCACCATTGTCCAGGGGCCGCCGGGGGTTTCCCTCAACTATACCGACAGGGTGATCCGGCAGGCCGCCGCTATTTTGGAGGGGATCCCTGAGATCGAAAATCGGGTGATCGTGGGGGGGTTCAGCTTTACCGGGCCCTCGCCGGGGAATGGGCTGATCTTTGCCACCCTCAAGCCCTGGGAAGAGCGGCGGCAACCGGAGCAATCGGCGCAAGCGATTGTCAACCGGCTATTTGGGCCTTTTTTGGGCGGGATCAGCCGCGCATTGGTGATCCCGATCCTGCCGCCGGCCATTCCCAATTTGGGGGTTGCGGGCGGGTTTACTTTCCAGCTTCAGGATCGGGGGGTGAACGATTTCAACCTCTTGGAGCAGACGGCCAACACCCTGTTTTTTGTGGGCAACTCGCCGCCCCCGCCGGGCCAACCCCCCTTGGGCTTGCAGATTAACCCGCCCACCTTCAACGCCAATTCGCCGCAGCTAGAAGTACAGGTGGATCGGGAGATGGCCCAGTTGTTGGGGATCCCTCTGTTGGATGTCTTCGGCACGCTGCAGACGCTGCTGGGGGGCACCTACGTCAATGATTTCGACCTGTTCAACCGCAACTACCGGGTCTATGTGCAGGCGGATCAAGCATTCCGAGGTAACCCGGAAAGCATCGGCCAGTTCTACGTGCGGGGTGGGCAGGGGCAGCTCTTGCCGTTGAGCACCCTGGTTCAGGTGGAGGAGACCACCAGCCCGGCCATCATCAACCACTTCAACCTCTTCCGCTCGGTGGAAATTCAGGGCAGCGCCCTGCCGGGCTTTAGCTCAGGGCAAGCGATTCGGGCTATGGAAACTCTAGCCGCCCAGTTGTTGCCGCAGGGGTTTGGCTTCGAGTGGTCGGGCCTGTCGCTGGAAGAAATCGAGTCGGGAGGACAGGCGCCGCTGATCTTTGCTTTGGGCTCGGTGTTCGTCTTCCTGGTGCTGGCGGCGCAATTTGAGAGCTATGTGGATCCCTTGATCATTTTGTTGGCGGTGCCGCTGGCGGTTCTTGGGGCTCTTTTGGCGCAACTGCTGCGGGGCTTGACCAACGACGTCTTCTGCCAAGTCGGGTTGGTGATGTTGATCGGGCTGGCCAGCAAAAACTCCATCTTGATTGTGGAGTTTGCCAACCAGTTGGTTGCCCAAGGGATCCCCCTGGTTAAGGCTGCAGTGCAGGCGGCAGAGACCCGCTTCCGCGCGATTCTCATGACGGCCTTGAGCACCATACTTGGCATTTTCCCGCTGGCAGTGGCCAGCGGGGCCGGGGCCGCCAGCCGTCAGTCTCTGGGCACGGCGGTGATCGGCGGCATGTTCGTCTCGACAATGCTCAGTTTGCTGGTGGTGCCGGTGCTCTATGTCGTGATCAAGGGGATCCAGGTGCGAATTTTGGGGGGATCCCCTTCGCCTGTGGATCTGGCGCATCTGCCCCCACCGGAGGATCCCAAGGATCTGCTGCCTGGTGGCGACAGCGTTGGGTAGCAAGAGGGATCTGCTTGCTTCTTCTCTTCTGGCGGAAAAGCGAGTGGGGGAAGGGGGCACCTTTCATCCACCGCAGGCCCTGTCCTCGAGCAGTTCGGACTCGGCTTCGCTGGGCATTTTTTCCCAGAACTGAGCCAGGTGTTGCAGGCCCACAAAGCCCAACTGCCAGAGGATCAAGGCTAGAGGGCCGTGCTGCTGCCGTTGGATCTTCAGGGCCAGAGCCAGTTGTTTGGGCTTGAGGAGCTGTTGCTGCTCAGCAAACTGGCAGAACTGTCGATCCCATTGGCTAAGGGCTTGTAAATCCGGCAGGGTCGGTTCCATAGGTTTGGCCAGGCAGGAAAGGATTGAATGTCGAGGATCGGGATCCTCGTACTGATTCTGGGGATCTTCTTGCGGATCCCTTGCAACAGGTTTCTTCCAGGGTATGTGACCACCCAGGCCCTCCCAAGGCCGGTTAGGGCAGAGAGGACTGAGCTTTGTCGCAAAGCTGGCTTATAGATCCTGGCAGGACGGTCTATCCCCAGGGGTCGTCGTCGAAGGGACTATCTGACCAATAGCCACTCTGCTGGGATGGGGGGGGCTGTTGGGGAAGGGGCGGCGTGTAAGCAGGAGGCGGTGTTGGGATGGGGGTGGGTTTTTCCAGATCCTCAAGTCGAGGCAGGTCGGCGGGCTTGGGCTCGACACCAAGGCTTCTCAGCTTGGCTTGCGTTTCTTGCACTTGCGCATTGAGCTCTTCCAGGTAGGCGCGGTAGTGGTTGGCAGCTTCCAGGTACTGCTTGGCTTTCTTTTCGTTTTCCTGGACGACCGCCTCCAGTTCTTTGGTGCGAACGGTGTAATCGGCCTCTTGATTGGTGAGGTTTTCGATAGCTTGATTGAGTACAGCCCGCCGGCGCTCCAGTTGGGCTACGATTTCCGACAACTGTCGTTCTCGCTCGCTGAGGCTGCGTTCGCGGTTTTGGGTTTGTTCCAGTTGAAAGCTAGCCTGGCTTAACTGCTCTCGCAAATACATCACCTGGGGCTCTGTCTCGTTGCGTTCCTGCTGCAACTCAAAGACCCGGGCTTCCAAGTGATCTTTTTCCTGCTGCAACACTTCCCGCTCGTTCAAAAGACGGGTGTAGAGCTGGTTGAGAAAGTCCACCTCCATCACCACTTGGCTAAGCTGAGTGGCGTATTCCCCAACCAAAGCCAACTCCCGAGCGAGGTTTTGGGTTTCACTGGTGGCTTGATCGGTGAAAAACTGGGGAAGTTGGGTGGTTTCTCTGAGGCGTTGGGTAAATTGCTTGAAGCGGAAAGAAAAGTTGCTCGCCATTGCCGGTGCGGTAGCCTCGAAGATCAGGGGAATGCCGATGGTTGGATTTCACAGGGCTTGGATTGCTTCCAATCTACTTGGATTGCTTCCAATCTAACATTGAGCTACAGCTTTTGCGGAAGCTTGCCTTAGGTGGGATCGGGGGGAGTTTCAGGGGCCGGCATGGCAACTTCCCCAGAGGGATCCCGCTTCTCGGATTCCGGCTGGGGGTTTTCTGTCGCTCTGTTTTTAACCTTGTCTTTTTGGTCTTTCGAGGTGCCTTCTGAATCTTGGCCGGAGATGCGGCGCAACAGCCGTTGCAGGAGTGGGCTGCGGCGATTGCCGATGACGGAGAAGCGGCTTTCAATCTCCTCGACGGGGACGGGATCCATTTGGGCCAGCTCCGGCTCGCTGAGGAGGAGTACCCGTATCGTTGCAATGGGGATCTGCAAGAATAGGTTGGATCCCCAAAACCCAAAGGCAGCTATGGCTAGGCCTGCCAGACGGGTGCCGTTGCCAGGGGTGAGCGGGGCAAAGAGGGGGGCAAAGTCGTAGAGGCGCTCACCGACTTCCAGCATCAGGATTGCCGCCAACAGCGTCAAAATCTTATGTTCGGGGCTGAGGAAGGCGGCCAAGATGCGGCGCTGCTCGAGGGTGAGTTCTTCTGGGGGGACAGAAGCCACCCACACGCTAAAGATGTCAAACGGTTTGCGCCACTGCATAGCAAAGACCGGCCCAATGCCCACCACGGCCACCCAAGCCTGCTCCGCCCCCACCGGCAGGAGGGGATCCCCTGTGGCCAGCCCGATCAGGGTCAGCCCCACCCACAAGGGGAAGAGGAGGATGCCGGCGGCATGGATCCAGAGGAAAGGTTCCTGCCAATGGCTGCGCATGGGGAGATGCCAAAAGGGACAGGGGAGAGCAGGGCTAGGGGCGGGATTTGTCCACCACTTCCAATTCTGTGAGGCGGAAGGTGACTAATTTGTCCCAGTTGCCGCCTTCAAAGAGGACAGCGGCATGGTTGTCGGTAACCCGCTGTACCTGGCCCTCAAAGCAGTAGTAGGTGTCGTTGGGGTTGATGACCCGCACGGCAACGCCGGGGTAGATCGGGGGAAGGGCTTCGAGGAGGGTTGGGGTTGGAGTCGTGTTCACGTTTCAGCTATCCTCTTTTTTTGCAGAAGCTCTGCCTTACTATTATGGGGGAAAGCCCCTCTCTTGCCGAGTCTCCCCCTCGTTGAGCTTCTTCCCACAGCGGTTCGCCGAGGGTTGGGCAATGGCTGAGGTGTGGCTTCCAGCCCGCTAACACGAAAGGGGCCTGCACTGCAACTTCGACGGTCAACCCAGCTCCCCCTCAAGGCCCCAGACCATGGCTACCGGCGCACAGTCTTCCCCCTCCCAACTCTGGCATGTGTTGGTGATCGATGATGAGCAGGGACGGCGGGCTGTGGCCCTCAGTGCTGCCACCTATTCCATCGGCAGGGATCCCAGCAATGCGATTGTCATCGATTCGGCGGCGGTTTCCCGGCAACACGCGCTGCTGCTGCGGCTACCCCACAAAGATGGCCAATATACCTACCGGCTGCTGGACGGCAATATCGAGGGCAAGCGCAGCACCAACGGCGTCTCGGTGAATGGGCAGAGATGTTTGAGCTGGGATCTCAAGGATGGGGATCAGATCCTGTTGGGGAATCAGGTGCGGATGCAGTACTGCATTCGCCAGTTGTCAGACGAAGATTTTCAGCGGTATCTCCAGTCTGTAAGCTTTCGCAGCGTGAAGGCGGAGGTGGTGGATCGACGCTCCACAACCATGCAGCGGTTTGATCCGCCCTCGATGCAGGCAATTTTGCCCCAAGAGGAGACGACGGAGAGAATTGACGTGAAGCCTCAACGCCGCAATCCGCTGCGGCTGCTGTTCCAGACCCTCTGGGGGCGTTTGAGGGGGAAGCTGAGATAACTTAACCCTCGGGGATGCCCACCCGTTCTGAGTCTGGGAGCGATGACGCGGTCTCGTCGGTGCTGTCTTTGCGGTCTTGCTCTGACGCTTCTGCCTGCAAGTCCAGGAGGGAGGGGGAGTTGGCTTCCCCAATCAACACTCCCCGCAGCCAGAGGGGAGCGACAAAGGTGGTGGCAATCACCATGACGATGATGCTGACATCGAGGGCATCGGAGAGAACCCCACTGGCGGCCCCCACACCGGCAAACACCAGGCCCACCTCACCCCGGGGAATCATGCCCACCCCGATGGCGTAGCGGTTGATGCCCGGCTTGCCAAAGGCCCCCAAGCCCGCTGCTAGCTTGCCCACAATGGCAACTCCGATCAAGAAGACGGCAATGATCAGCCCCTCTCGGTTGACGGGGAGGGTGGGGTTGAGTACGGCAAGGTTGGTTTTGGCCCCGACGCAGACGAAGAAGATGGGCACCAGTAGGTCGGAAATGGGCTTGATCTGTTCTTCCAGCTCTTGCCGTTTCTCGGTTTCGGCCAAGATCAGGCCAGCGGCAAAAGCGCCCAAAATCGCTTCTAGATGAATGATTTGCCCTACATAAGCCAGCAGAAAGGCCAGCACAAGGGCGGGCAGAAGGGGGTTACCTCGGGTCTTCAGGCTGTTGAGAAGGGCAACAAAGTAGGGGCTGAGAAGGCGCCCCAAAACAATGGAGCCGACCAAGAAGACGATGGCACTGAGGATGATGATGCCGATATCGGAAAGGTTGACTTCTCCGTTTTTGGCCAAGCCCGCCACCACGGCCAAGATGATGATGCCCAACACGTCATCCAAGACGGCGGCACCAATGATCACTTGCCCCTCTGGGGAGGTGAGTTTTTGCAGCTCGGCCAAGACGCGGGCGGTGATGCCGATGCTGGTTGCTGTGAGGGCAGCGCCGGCAAATATGGCGGGGATAACGGGCACATGAAACAGGTAGAGCAAGCCCAGGGTTCCGGCCAGGAAAGGCACAGCGACCCCGATGACGGCTACGGCTGCGGCTTGAGGGCCGACCCGCAACAGCTCGGCCAGATCCGACTCGAGGCCGATTTCAAACAAAAGGACGATCACCCCGATCTCGGAGAGGATGTCGATGATCTGGCTTTGGGAGGAGAACACCTGTACCAGGGATCCCTCGTCGAGTCCGGCAGTGGCTTGCAGAAATTGCATCAGTGCTGAGGATTGAGCCAAGGTGTGCAGCTCTTGGCCGGAAACTTGTCCTTCTGGGAAGACAAGCAACCCCAGAGCGGAGGTTCCCACCGTAACGCCCCCCAGCAATTCTCCCAGCACCGGCGGAAAGCCGAGGCGAACGGCGATTTCTCCGGCAATACGGCTGGCCAGATAGATGACCACCAGAGCCATCAGCACCGCCGCCAAGATCAGGGGTAAAAGATTGGCAGCCCCTTCCGGTTCAAGGGGGGCAGCGGCTTCAACAGCAAGCAACACTGAATCTAGGTTGTTCAACAGCAAGATCTCACCCTCAAATGATGAACAGCTTTTTGTCTCGGGCCGGCCCTGGTGGGAACGCTGCCGTTCCCATTCCTTTCGCCCTTCTGCTGGAAGACTGTTACAGAAGCTAACCTCCCTTGGGAACTGTTGGCAACGCCCAGGTAGGCACTCTTATACTCCAGATAATTTGATTTATCTGGAGTATTGTCTCCACAGACGTTCCCATGAGCAGGACGAAGCCCTTATCACCCCGCTCCTGGAAAATCCCTCAGAGCCAACAACCCAGGTGGACGACGAGCTGCTCCTCAGGAGGAAGCCTCGCCATGGCCCGGTGCAGGGTTGGATCCATCCAAATCGGACGATGGCCCAGACAGATCCAGAGGATTAAAGCGGTTCATGGCTGTCCTCAGTCCCTCTTGCCAGCAGCACTCCACGGCCTCTACCGCCACATCCAACACCCGCTCCAGCACCTCTTGTTCTGCAGGGGCGAATCCACCCAACACATGCCCGACTACATCTTGGCTGCCCTTGGGTTTGCCCACCCCCAAACGCAGCCGTGGAAACGCCTCGCTCCCCAAGTGCTGAATGATGGACTTCATGCCGTTGTGCCCACCGGCAGAACCGGATCCCCGCAGGCGCAGACGACCCAGCGGCAGATCCATATCGTCGTACACCACCAGCACAGAGGCGAGATCTAACTTGTACCAATCCAGCACCGCCCGCACCGATTGGCCGGAACGGTTCATGTAGGTTTCCGGCTTGAGCAAGCGTCGCTTTCCTCCCAGGGCAAACCCTTCTCCGTAGCTACCTTGGAATCGCTTCTCCAAAACCAACGGGATCCCCCAGCGCTGCGCCAGCCGATCCACCACCATAAAGCCGCAATTGTGGCGAGTATTGGCGTATTGAGGGCCGGGATTGCCCAAGCCCACAACAAGCTGCAGGGAAATCTCATCTACCTCCTTGGGCTTGACCTGGGTCACAACGTTTCTCGCCTCCTCGAGCTAAAGTAAGGCATCGCTGCTTTGAGTGGTGTTGGCGTGTTTTCGGGCTGCTGATCGCCCCGGAGGTTCGGATACCCAGCCGGCGGCAGGAGAACTCTTGGGGGCGAATGACTCCGCCATTGTTTATTGTGAACGCTTAATGTGAACGCTTCTGACCAACCCTGCTATGAGCCTGCCCACCCCCTTCGGTCTTCACCCCAGCACAACCGAATTCGAGGCCTCGGATGCCCTGCGCCTCAGCCAGCGTCTGATTCAAGTGGGGATCGCCCTCTCCTCAGAAACAGATCTGGGGCGGCTGCTGGAGTTGATCGTTGCTCAAGCCCGAGAACTGACCCACTGTGATGGGGCCAGCCTCTTTGTCCGAGAGGGAGAAGAATTGCGGTTTTTCGTGGTCAACCGCCATGAGGAGCTGCGGGATCTGCGCCTGCCCCTCAGCCCTTCCAGCATTGTGGGCTATGTGGTGCTCACCGGGGAGAGCCTGAATCTGCCAGATGTCTACCACCTGCCCGCCGATCAGCCCTATGCTTTTAACCCACAGGTGGATCGGCAAACCGGCTATCGCACCCGCTCCTTGCTCACTGTGCCCATGCGGGATCCCTCAGGAAAGATCCTCGGCGCCCTACAACTGTTGAACCGCCTAAAGCCGGATCACCCCACCCCCCTAGCTCCTGACCAAGTGGCCGAGTGGAGCCAACCTTTTTCTGAGCTGGAAGTTAGCGTGGCAGAAGCCCTAGCCTCCCAGGCGGCGGTTGCCTATCAAAACGTCCAATTGCGGGAAGAACTCAAATCTGCCCACTTCGAGACCATCTTCTGTCTGTCTGTGGCCGCAGAATACCGAGATCAAGATACCTCTTTTCACCTGAAGCGGATGAGCAACTACTCCCGCATCATCGCCAAACAGTTGGGCCTCTCCAGCCATGAGCAAGAGCTGATCTTCTACGCCAGTCCCATGCACGATGTGGGCAAAATCGGGATCCCGGATGCCATCTTGCAAAAGCCGGGGCGTCTGACCCCAGAAGAGCGGCAGATCATGAACCGCCACCCTGAGATTGGTTATGAGATCCTCAGCAAGTCCGACTCCGAGCTGATGAAAAAGAGCGCCATCATCGCTCTGACCCACCACGAGAAGTTCGACGGCAGTGGGTATCCGCGCGGCCTCAAAGGAGAAGGGATCCCTCTAGAAGGGCGGATTGTGGCCTTAGCCGATGTATTCGATGCCTTGGCCAGCCGTCGCCCCTACAAAGAAGCCTGGGCTTTGAATGAGGTCTTTCAGTTTGTAGAAGACAACAGCGGCAGCCATTTCGACCCGCAAGTGGTGGCCGCCTTTAACCGAGGACGCAGCGAAATTCTGGAAATCTACCACCGCTATCAAGAAACCCGCTAAATCCAGCTCCAAATCAATCAGGGATCCAAGATACCAACCCAGAACATTCAGCTCCAAAGGGATCCGTCCCAGCAAACCGCAAAGAAGGGATCCCAGGCCATCCTTCCCGCACAATTCTGCAAAATCCTATGGGCAGGAGATG
Organism: Thermostichus sp. OS-CIW-30; assembly: GCF_054060215.1. NCBI lineage: Bacteria > Bacillati > Cyanobacteriota > Cyanophyceae > Thermostichales > Thermostichaceae > Thermostichus > Thermostichus sp. OS-CIW-30. The sequence continues at coordinate 12,087 of NZ_JBSSCZ010000009.1, forward strand.
GGATCCCAGGGCAAACTGAAGGTGGTCGATTTTCTGCAGGAATCACCCCATCAAAGGCCGATTTAGGGCCGACTTTTTGTGTTAATCTACACATTAGCATCCAACCCATCTGTACCCAACGTGTGCCGACGATCCCTGTGATGGCTACCCTGACAAATCCACCCACTCCTACCCTATCGATCAACACCAAGCTGCGCGATTTGGCCTTGGTGGAGTTTCAGGTGAGCGAGTCCACCCCTTGTGAGAACGTGGTGCGCCGCCTAGAAGATGACAGCAGCCTTTCAGGAGTCATCGTGCTGGACGAGCGGTCACAGGTGCGGGGAATGTTGACCCGCCGCGCCATTCTGGAGTGGATGCTTAGCAAGCCCTACGGCCTGGATGTGTTTTTGAAGCGGCCCATCAGCTCCATGGTAGAGTTCCATAGCCGGGATTTTCTCTTGCTCCCCGGCGACTGCGATGTCATCCAAGCAGCCGACCGAGCCTTCCGACGGCCCGAAGAGACCATCTATGACCCCGTGGTGGTTCAACTGGGATCCCAGGACTACCGCCTTCTCGATGTGCCGGTGTTGTTGGTGGCCCAGGCCCAGGTGCATCTGGCCACCCAGCGCAAGCTACAGGAGCAGCAGGAAGAGATGATAAGGATCTTGGCAGAGCTGGAGCAGGAAAAAAACCGCAGCCTCCAGTATGCCCGGGATCTGGAGCGGCAAAAAGCCGAGATCCTCAACCAAAACCTGGCCTTAGATATGGAACGCCGGCGGGCCCAACAGCGCTCTGAGGAGTTGGCTCGCCTCAACGCCCGCATCATTGAAATCAGTTCTGTGCTCTCTGAGAGAGGCAAATCCACCTTTGCCGCCACCTTTGCTGGGGTAGAAGCGGTGCGCACCCTCTTCCAGGAAATTGCCGACAACAACCAGGAGCTATCCCGCGAACTCAAGGAGATCAACACCATCGTGGATTTGATCGTAGAGGTGGCAGGATACATTCGCCTGCTCTCTTTCAATGCGGCTGTAGAGGCCAACCGCAGCGGTGGTGCCGGTGGCTTTGGAGCCATTGCCCAGGAGATCCGCAAATTGGCCGGGCGAACCACTGAGGCCAGCAACCGTATTCGCAGCTTGGCAGAGCGTATCCAGCGCCAGAGCCAATCCACACTGCAATCGGCCCAAAGCAGTGCTGAGGTGGTGCAATCCCTTTACCAGCAGGCCCAGTCGGCTCAGTTGGCCCTAGAGGAGCTGCAAACCCTGTTGGAACAGGCCCAGATCTAGCCTCCCTTTTGGGTTTGAGATTCTTTTGGATCTGTCTGATCCCTAAGGTTGCCATGGTGGCTAGGGGTCAACTTTCCCCTCTCGAATCTCATAAGTATAAAATTGCCCAGCCACGGCAAGGGTTTCAAAGTGGTAGGTGGGCAAGGAGATCCCCAGTGGGCCAAAGTTGAGCAACGACAAATCGGTGGTGTAGAGGCTGAAAAGGATAAAATTCTGCCGGCGGGTTTGGCGCATGAACAGAGCTTCTAGTTCGGGCTGGAGCTCTCGGACAAGGGCATGACATTCCTCAATCAAAGTGACCAAGAAAGACGGGATCTGAGCGCAGTATTCTCGCGTAGCGTAGGCGGCCAGTTGTTGCCCTGCATGAGTTCTGTACTCTTCTAAGGTGGGATTGGTGATGGCCAAAGCAGCCACTCCTCCCGCCAAAACCAGCCCGGAAAGCAAGGAAAAGACCTTCAGCATCGCAGCCTCCGAAACCGAATTCTTTATTCTGCTATAGGCTTGAGCCACCTCAACAGGGATCTTTCGGCAGAAGCCAAAGGACTCCGTCCTGCCTCTGGCGGGGTTGTTGCTATGGACAAGGGATCGCAATGCTGTTGCAATGGGAACGGCCAGGAACTGCCCCACAGAAGGGCTCCATCCCTTGATTGAGTTGCCGGCCCACAGGTTAGGATGGGATCCGACGCGCAAACAGCTTGCTGCTCTCTATGGAACTTGCCGATCTAAGACGCACCCTAGAATCGCTCACCTTGCGCCTGAGCAACGCTCAGGACTATCTTTGACCTGCCCCACTTGGAGCAACAGATTGCCATCCTAGAGCAAGAAGCCTCGCAGCCGCAGTTTTGGAATGATGTAGAGGCAGCCCGCCGCCACCTGCAAAAGCTCAACAGCCTCAAGGCCTCCTGGGATCAGGTGCACCGCTGGAAGGAGCGCCTGGAAGATGCCGTCAGCGCCCTCGAGCTGCTCCAAGAAGAGCCCGATCCAGAACTCCTAGCCGAGACAGCAGGATCCCTGGCAGTGGTGGAGCGGGAGTTGGGCCAGTGGGAGCTACAGCAACTGCTCTCCGGCCCCTACGACAAAAACGGTGCCATCCTCACCATCACCGCCGGCGCAGGGGGAACCGACGCCCAGGACTGGGCGGAAATGCTCCTGAAAATGTACACCCGCTGGGCCGAAAACCAGGGCTACAAGGTCAGCCTCTCGGAATACTCCGAAGGCGCCGAAGCCGGTATCAAGTCCGCCACCCTGCTGATCGAAGGCCCCTACGCCTATGGGTATCTTTCTGCCGAGAAGGGCAACCACCGCATGGAGCGCATCAGCCCCTTCAACGCCAACGGCAAACGGCAAACCAGCTTTGCTGGCGTAGAGGTGATGCCGATTCTGGAAGAGGAAAGCGAGTATGAGCTGAAGATGGAAGATCTGGAGTTCGAGACCTCCCGCTCAGGTGGGGCAGGTGGCCAAAACGTGAACAAAGTGGAAACAGCGGTGCGGGTGATCCACAAGCCCACCGGCATTGCCGTGCGCTGCACCGAGGAGCGCTCCCAACTGCAAAACAAAGAGCGAGCCATCCAGATCTTGAAGGCCAAGCTGATCGAGATGGAAGAGGAAAAACGCAGACAAAAGCTGGCCGAGATCCGCGGCGAGATGGTGACTCAGGGCTTTGGGGGGCGTATTCGCACCTACACCTTCGATCCTTACAAGTTGATCAAGGATCACCGCACCAACGCCGAAACCTACAATGTCGAGGCCTTTATGAACGGCGAGCCGGAGGAGCTGATGCATTTTATCCAGGCCTATCTGCGGCAGGAATACGCCAAACAACAGGCCGCCGCAGTCTAGGGCCGGCTGTAGCGCTCCCACACCGCCTGCATGAGGGCAGCCCGCTCCTGGGCTGAGAGCTGGGTCAAGGTCAGGGGATCCCCTTCCTGGAAAAACTCCCCTACCCCCCATCCCACAGCTCTGGGGCAAGCCGTCTTCTCCTGCAGGGATCCCGCCCAAGCCAACCCGTGCCAGGCGCCGATGGGAGTCTCCAGCGCCGAAGAAAAGACCAGATCCAGGCCGGGATGGCGGCTGAGATACTCTCGCAGCGCAATGCAGGAGCCCACCAGAGACGGCTTCACCACCAGGATCCCTTTCCATCCTGACCGATGGATCGCTTGCAACTGCTCCAGGCAGGCCACCGATTCATCCAAAGCAACGGGGGTTTGGTACTGGCGGCTGAGCTCCACCAAATGGGCGTGCTGATCCGGCGGCAGAGGCTGCTCCAAAAACTCGATCTTGACCGGCGAGGCCTGGTTGAGCCGATCACAAACCATCAGCCACCGGTGGGCCTCCGCAAGCGTTAACCCCCCATTGGCATCCAAACGCAGATGGGATCCTGGTGGCAACCGCTCCAGCCATTGCTCCAGCTTCTCCAACTCCTGCTGCATGGGATCCCTCCCCACCTTGAGCTTGTACACCGACCGCGTGAGTGGGACGGAGTCCTTGTAGGAGTCCTTGTAAGATTCCGGCGGCAGGGTCTCCCCCAAAAGTTCACAGAAAGAGAGTAGAGAGAGATCCTTGTTCAACCAATCGGGATCCCGACAGGCCAGCCAAGCGCATTCAAACCCAAACCGGCAGGTTGGCAGTGCTTCTGGGATCCCCAAAATATACGCCTCCGACAAAAGAGGGGGCAGCTGCCGACAAAACGCCAGAGCCTGCTCTAAGGTCTCGCTGCCAAACCAAGGGATGGGAGCAATTTCCCCATATCCCTGACAGCCTGTCTCCCGATCTGTAAGTCGGATCAGGATCCCTTCGCGCACGGACCACAGTCCGTGGTGGGTACGCAGGGGCCGCCGAAAGGGACGCCAGTAGGGGCAAAACGCAAAGGAAAACCGCTTTTCCAGCCGCCCAAGCGGCACGGATCCCTCTTTTTGGGTATCCCCTGCAGATGATCTGCTGTGCCTACCAGCCACAAAAAGCTCAAGCAAGATAAAGAAAGGAAAAACGCCAGTTTTCTCAGAGGGCTGCTATTCAGCTTACTAGCGCAGGAGCCCCGCACTGTACCCGTAGGGTCAGTGTCGGGAGGAATGCGCTTTGATGAAGTACAATGAACTTATGAGCCAAATCCTGACCATCTCCTGCAAGCTCAAGGTGTCCCAGTCGCAAGCCGCTAAATTGGACGCGACGATGGATGCCTTTGTGCAGGCACTGAACTGGGTCAACCAGAACACGCCGGAGAAGATCGTCAATGCGGTCAAACTGCAATCCCTTTGCTACTACGAGATTCGCGCCCGATTCGGCTTGTCTAGCAACTTGGCCCAACAGGTCTGCAGACGGGTGGCCGGCGCCCGCAAAGTGGCGAGACAGCGCAACCGTCCAGTTAAAGAGTTCAAGCGTGGGTTCGTTACCTACGACGCACGTATCTTTTCATTCCGCGAGAAAGACTGGACGGTGTCGCTGACCACGGTTGAAGGGAGAGAACGCTTTGAGCTAGCCATTGGTAACTACCAGAGGGGAATGCTGGCCGGCTCTAACCCCAAATCGGCCACCCTAGTCCAGCGGAAGGATGGCTCCTACTACATCCAGATTTGCGTAGAGGAAAAGCCACCCAAGCAACAAGATACCGACAAGGTGATCGGGGTGGACTTGGGGAGGACAGATATTGCCCATACGTCAGAGGGGGATAACTGGAATGGACAGCAGTTGAGCAGAGTCCGAGAGCGCTACTCCCGGTTGAGGGCGGTACTCCAACGCAAAGCCAGTAAGGGCACCCGCAGTTCGCGGCGCAGATGCAGAGAACTGTTGCAACGGCTGTCTGGCAAGGAGAGACGCTTTCAAGTGTGGGTCAATCATCGCATCTCCAAAGTTATTGTCTCCAGGGCAAAAGCTACCAACAGCGCTCTTGCTCTGGAAGACCTGACAGGGATCCGGGAAAGGGTCAATCAACAGCCACGCAGCAAAGCCGAGCGGCGTAGGACCAACAGTTGGGCGTTCTACCAACTACGTCAGTTTCTGGAATACAAGGCGAGGGTTGCAGGGGTTTCTCTGGTTCTTGTGCCGCCTGCTTACACGTCGCAGACCTGTCACCGGTGCTTACACATCCACCCTGAGCAGGGCAAGTCCTACCGCAGTGGCAAGTCGTTCAAGTGTGGGCACTGTGGATGGGAAGGGGATGCGGATTTGAATGGTGCGAATGTGATTGCGCTCTTGGGGGCTGCTGTAAACCAGCCTAGAGGTTCGGGCTTGTTTTGTTCTCTGGTAAAGCAGAACAGGCCCAGGGCTACTGAAAGCCCGCTCCGTACCGCTTAGCGGTCGGAGTCGGGTAGTTTACAAACGATCCCCATCGTTTTCTTGGACATCTCGAGATTGACCCACAATCGTGACCTCAATCCAGAGTTATGGTTACTTCAGGCCAGGGTGAGACACATGGGCTCCTAAAAAAAGCTTTCCGGCACTGCGCATTCAACATTTTCAACATTTTTTATTTAGGTGTTTTATTGAGGTGTGGGCGCAATGTCCCCGTTTGAATCGAAATGGCCATGTTTGCCAGATCTTAGTTTTCCTCATGGTTTGCTCAGCTTAAAACACCAGCTCAACCTCTGCCAAGGCAGCTTCCGGCCCCACCAGAGCAATGGCCGGGGGGGCCAGGTAGGTCTTTGCGGCTTGGTGGAGCTGCTCTGGGGTGAGCTGCCTGACCCCCTGCAAATACTGCCGGTCAAACTCCATGCCCAAGCCCAAAATCTCGTACCAGCCCGCCAGTTGAGCCACCTGGGCATTGGTTTGTTTGCTGAGGGCATACTGGCCCAGAAGTTTGCGCTGCGCCATTTCCACCTCCGCCGGATCGAGGGGATTGGCCTGCAGACGGTGGATTTCTGCTTGTAGGCGTTCCAGAGCCACCTGGGTGTTCTCTGCTGCAGTGCCCATGTAAACCCCAAAAGGGGCGGGATCCCGACGGGTGGCAAAAAAAGCCGAGACCTCATAGGCCAGGCCACAGCGCTCCCGCAGTTCCACGAACAGACGGCTGGACAGACCGCTCCCCAAGTAGGTGGCCAACAGTTTCAGGGCCGGATAATCCGCAGAAGCAGCAGGGGATCCGCGAAACCCGATCAAGATCGTCGTCTGCTGAGTGGGCTGGGGCAACCTCAGCAGTTGGGGATCCCTCAGAGGGGGCAGGGGAACATCCCGATCCTCTGGAGAGGGGCCGGGAACAACCCAGTCTCCCAAAGCCGCTTCCACCTGGGCAGCCATCTGCTCCGGCGGCTCTGGGCCGATCACCACCATCACCATTCCATTGGGACGACAGTAGGCCGCGTGATAGGCCACCAAATCCTCGCGGGTCAGGGATCCCACCGTTTCCAGCCGTCCCAACCCCGGCAGAGCGTAGGGATTATCCCCATAGAGGGCTTGTTGCACCTGCTCGAAAGCCAAGCTGAAGGGCCGTTCCTGTTGGGCGCGGATGGCCTGCAGCATCAACGCCTGCTCTCGCGCCACCTCCTCTTCAGGAAAACTGGGATCCCGCAGCGTCTCCGCAAGCAAATCCAGCAACTCCGGGAAATCGGCAGCCACACAGCGCAGGCTCACCTCGAAATAGTCGGCAGAACTGTCCACCGATAGCGAGGCTCCCAGCGATTCCACCGCAGCAGCAATGGCCTGGGAGTTGCGCCGATGCGTGCCTTTGGTGAGGACAGCCGCCATCAAGTGGCTCACCCCCGCCTGTTGCGGCCGCTCTGCCCGGCTACCACCGCGGAAAAAACAGTGGGCAGCCAAGATCTCCACCGTTGGGTTCTGGCCCAGCAACAGCGTGATGCCATTGGCCAAAAGGACGCGCTGTAAACGGCCACGTTGGGTGGCAAGCAGAGCAGAGTTCATGCAGGCAAGGGATCCCGTCCAAAATCCGAAAGTCAAGAGTCCAGAGCGTCGAGGCAGCGCTCACCGACAGGCCAGTTGCAGCTCCGAGGCCATTGCTGGATCGAGGGCAGTCGGCTTGAGAACGGTGACCACATAGGCCTCCGGAGACAAGTACTGCTGGGCCAATTCCCGGATCTGAGCCGGGGTAAAAGATTGCAACAGCTCCAGGTACTCTTGAATGCGCTGCACCCCGCCCAGTGTCTCGTAGTAGCCATAGATGCCCGCCAATTGACTGGGGGACTCGGCGGAGAACAGGAACTCATGGGTGAGCATACGCCGGGTGCGATCCAACTCCGCTTGGCCAATGCCATCCTGCTGCAGCTTTTCGATCTCGTGCAGGATCGTCGCCTCCACCCGCGCCACATCCTTCGGCTCCAGCTGAGCGCCGATACAAAACAGCCCCCCCTCCTTCAACACCAGCGAAGAACAGCCAATGGCCCTCACCCAGCCCCGCTGTTCCCGCAGCAGATGCACCAGCCGCGAAGTACGGCCATCTCCCAGCAGAGAAGCCAACATCTCCAGGCCACAGGCTTGCTGCCAATCGTCAATGCCAACGGTAGGCCAGGCCAATTTCAGACGGGCTTGCTCCAAGCGGGCATGGTCGCTCTCCCGGCGCAGGATCCCTTGGGGACGAGGCTGGGGCGGAATGGGGGGGCTGACCGGTGCTGGCCCAGCAGCAGAGCTGCCAAACTGCTCCTCCACCAAGGCCAACGCCCGCTCGGGATCGATGCCACCCGTCACCACCACCGTCATGGATTCAGGCCGATACCAAGCGCGGTGGTAAGCGCGCATCACCTCAGGGGTCAGTTGCATCAAGCTTTCCGGTGTGCCCAACACCGGTCGTCCATAGGGATGCTCCCCATAGGCGGTCTGCATCAAAAGCTGATAGGCCGTGTAATCAGGGTTGTCGGCGGCGCGGCGAATTTCCTCCAGAACCACCTGCCGCTCCCGCTCAAACTCCAGATCTGGGATCCCGGCCCGCAAAACCACCTCTGCCAGGTAGGGCAGGGTATCCGCCAGGTCGGCAGCAGCCACCGTAATGTAGTAATGGGTGTAGTCTTGGCCGGTGGCAGCATTGGTAACTCCTCCCCGTCCTTCGACGGCCCAATCCAGCTCACCAGGAGCCAGCCGCTCGCTGCCCTTAAACACCATGTGTTCCAGAAAATGGGATAGGCCCAGCCACTCCGGCGGCTCATGGCGTCCGCCTGTCCGTACCCAGACGTCAACGGTTACAGAATCGGCAATGGGGATGGGATGAAGGATAACGCCTAACCCGTTGCTCAGTCGGTGGGTGTAGGCGGGCAAAAGACGAGGAGAGCGGTTCAAAATTCTTAACTGATGGAGAACAGTCTTAATTGTAGATGGAGAGGGGCTCCGGGAAATAGTATCTGAGACTACTTTTCTCGGCCTTCTCTCCCCACCTTGCAGATCCCAACCCCTTTTGTGGTAGAGGGAGAACCTAGGTACCTTGGGCTGCTCCCTGTCCAGACATCCCCCTAAGGCTCATTGCGCAGATCCGGGGATCCCTGCCAAGCCAGACTGGGGGATCCCTCTCCGGCCAGATTGTCCTCCACCTGAAATCCAGGGGGCCATTCTTCGCTATCGCGCACCCGCTGCACCACCTCTTGGGGCAGCACGACCCCCAACTGCCGGGCAGCCATGGCCACCACATCCCCGCGATCGATCAAGCCGGCAATGGCGCCGGTGGGCGTGAAAACCAAAATGCGGCGCGGTTCCGCCTGGCGCATCATCTGAATCACCTGGGGAATGGGGGTCTCTTCTCGTACCCCCTGCAGTTGCTCCATCGGCTTGAGAATAGCCTTGAGGGTGAGGCGATCCCACTGGCTGCGCTCGATGTCGTTGAGCAGTTCTGGCCTGACCAACCCGCGGTAACGGCCATCTTCCTCGGCAAAATAAACCTCCGCTGGCTGAGTTGGAGCTTCCGGCCTGAGAGAAGAAGGCACCAGATAGCGATCCACAAACTCCCGCAGGCTCATGTTCGCATCCAAAACCCGAAACTGGCGGGTCATCACATCTGCAGCTTTCAGGCGGGCCAGCACCTGCTGCAGTTGCGCGTACTGGCTGTAGCGGCGGGCGGTGTTCAAAATAAACAGGCCGATCAACCCCACCCAGAGGCCGTTGAGGCTCCCCCAAAATACCACCAGCAGACCTAGCCCCACCAAACCCCAGCCCACCCCCTGGCCGGCTCGGGCCGCCCACAGCATACCCTTTTGCCGATCCCCCGTCCAACCCCAGATGGCCGCCTTGAGCATTTGCCCCCCATCCAGAGGCAAGCCCGGCAGCAGGTTAAACAGGGCAATCGTCAGGTTGATGGCAGCCAAGCTGGTGAGGGTTGAGGCCAGCATCGACTCCGGCACAGCCCAAGCCCGGGCCATGCTGAAGAGCACAAACAGACCCAAGCTGAGGAGAGGGCCTGCCACGGCCACGCAAAAAGCGCCAAGGGGGCGGGGAACTTCCCGCTCAATCGCCGCCATACCCCCAAAAATAAACAGGGTGATGGAGTTAACCCGTACTCCATAGGCGCGGGCCACCAAGCTGTGGGCCAACTCATGAGCCAGCAGAGAAAGAAACAACCCCACCGCCGTCAACACCCCGTAGGAGAGCACCAGCAGGAGGGCCGCCGGGAACCAGGTGTAGTCGATGAAAAAGGGGATCCCCCACAAGCTACCGATGCGCAGGCGACTGGTCATGACGATACAACTCCTTACACAGCTCTCACTGGGGAGAAGGCCCAGGAAGGTGCCGTTGAAGACGACAAGCAGCCCCTTAACTTGGGATCCCTCTCCTCCACTGTAGCCCTTCTGCCGGGCCTTCCGTTCCCTTGCGGCTCCCCCGGCAGACAGCGGGCCTGCCCTATCCCTAGAGGCTCTTAAAGATCTTCTCAGAGCACAACACTACCTACAACACCAGACCCCCGAAGATTGTGATAACGTGGTTGGGCATTGGGTCGGCGGGGTTGCCAACCGGCGCTCAAGAGTCGGAACTACCGAGCTTTGCAGAAGAGGTGTGGCTATGGTGTGGACTTCGTCCCGCTCAGGCGAACAGAGCAAAGAAGTACAGGGACTTGATCCCGCTGAAACGACGGGATCCCTGCCTCTGGGCGAGTTTCCGGCCACAGCCCCGGCGGCCAGCCCGGTGTTCTACCGCACCTACAGCCGTCGCCGCCCGGATGGCAACCGCGAGACTTGGGGCGAAGTTTGCGAGCGCACCTTGGCCGACATCGCCCGGCTGGGGCGTTTTACCCCCCAGGAGCGGGAGCTCGTAGAGCGCATGCAGCGGCAGTTGAAGGCGTTGATCTCCGGTCGAGCCTTGTGGGTGATGGGCACCGACTGGATCCAGAAGCCGGAAAACTTCTCCGGTGCCTACAACTGCACCAGTTTGGCGGTGGTGGACTGGCGGGCCTTTGGCCTGATGATGGATCTGGCCATGATGGGCTGCGGCACGGGAGCGGTGCTGGAACCGCAGTTCATCCGCCAGTTGCCCCCCATTGTCAACCGCCTGCGGGTTCACGTGAAGGGATCCATCGGCACCACCCCTCCCGAAGAGCGGCAGGAGCACACCCGCATCCAACGGCAGGGATCCCAGGTGCACATCCAGGTGGGGGACAGCCGCCGCGGCTGGGTGGAGTCCTACCAAGCGCTGCTGGAGCTGGCGTCGGATCCCAGCTTTGGGGGCCAGGTGGAAGTGACAGTGGACTTGAGCGATGTCCGCCCGGCTGGGGAGCGGCTGAAAGGGTTTGGGGGCGTAGCCAACCCCATTAAGCTGCCCGGCTTGTACGAGCGCTGTGCCGCCATCCTCAACAGGGCGGTAGGTCGGCAACTGAACTCGGTGGAGTGCTGTTTGCTCATCGACGAGGCGGCGGTGGTGGTGGTGGCGGGAAACATTCGTCGTAGCGCTGGCATTCGTCAGTTTGCTGCCGACGACCAGCTGGGATCCACCGCCAAAGACAACCTCTGGCAGCAGGACGAAAACGGCAACTGGAGAATTGATCCCGAGCGAGATGCCCTGCGCATGGCCAACCACACGCGGGTGTTTCACCGCAAGCCGACGCGCGAAGAATGTATTGAGGCCGTGCGCAAGCAGTTTTACTCCGGTGAGGGGGCCATCCAGTGGGCCGGGGAAGCTGTAGCGCGGGCCAATTGCGACCTTATCCCACCCGACCTAAAACCCGACTTTCTCAAAGCCTATGAGGCAGGAACGGCCCGAGAATGGCTAAAGGGACGGGATCCCTCCCTAGGGGAAGAGGAGCTTCAGGATCGCCTGTGGCGCTATGGGCTGAATCCCTGCGTGACAGCCGATACCTGGGTGCACACGGGCGATGGGCCGCGCCAGGTGAGAGACCTGATTGGGAAGCAGCACAGCACCTATGTCAATGGAGAACTATTCAGTACCACACCGGAGGGGTTCTTCTACTCCGGTACCAAGCCTGTGCTGAAGCTTTTGACCAAGGAAGGGTTCTCTCTGCGGCTGACAGGCAACCATCGGGTTCTCAAAGTCACCGCTCAAACCCAAAAGGCACAATACACCGAGTGGGTACCGGCAGAAAGCCTACAACCGGGCGACCGCATCCTGCTGCACAACCATCGCGATCTCACCCCGTGGGATGGGGCGGGTACCTGGGAAGAAGGCTGGCTTTTGGGGAATTTGCTGGGTGACGGTAGCCTTACGGCAACCCCGTGGAACGACACGGCTTTATTACGCTATTGGCAAGATACCCAAGCCGAAATGAGCCAGTATGCGATTCAGCTTTTGCAAACGGCAGTGGGTTACGAGCCCCGCCAGCCAGAGGCATATCACTATGCGCAGCTTGGGTTGCGGGTTATCGGCTCCAGGGGGTTGGCAAAACTGGCGGCCCAGTTCGGCATGAGGCCCGGACAAAAGCAGATGACAGAGGCGCTCGAAGCCACCAGCTTCCAGTTTCATCGAGGCTTCTTGTGCGGGCTCTTTGATGCGGATGGCAGCGTGCAAGGTAATCAGGAGAAAGGGGTTAGCGTGCGGCTCTCTCAAAGCCATCTGGGTACCCTCAAAGCGGTTCAGCGCATGCTGGCGCGGCTGGGCATCATTGCAGTTTTGTATGAGAATCGCCGTCCTGCTGGATATCGCCTGCTGCCGAACAGTGCTCGCCAACCTGCACCATACGCTTGCAAAGCCCAGCACGAATTGGTTATTGCCAACGACAACTTGCATCTGTTCCAGGAATGGGTCGGCTTTCGGGAACCGCACAAAGCCCAAAAGCTAGAGGCACTGCTGAATGGCTACAAGCGCCAGCTCAACCGAGAGCGGTTTGCTGTGACGGTTGCTGCCCTTGAGGCAGACGGGGTAGAGCCGGTGTATGACTGTACTGTCCCCGGCCCAGCGTGCTTTGATGCCAATGGGTTTGTTGTCCACAACTGTGGCGAGATTATTGGCCACACATTCCATTGCAACTTGGCCGAGATCCACCTCAACCGTTTGGATCCCCACAACCGGCAAGAGCAAGAGGAAGCCTTCACGGCGGGAGCCCTCACGGTGGCAGCCCTACTCCACCACCGCTTTGTGGAACCCCGCTTTCAGCGCTCGCGGGAATGGGATCCCATCGTCGGCGTCTCGTTCACAGGCCTGTTCGACTTTTGCGTCAAAGCCTTTGGGGTTGAATGGCTGCGCTGGTGGCAGGAAGGGAGACCCGATACCCCCATCGGGAAGGAATTCAAGCAGCAGGAGCGGGAATACCTCAGCCGCTGGAAGGAGATCGTCCACCGCGTGGTCTGGGACTACTGCGACCGCCACAGCCTGCGCCGCCCCAACCGCTGCACCACGGTTCAGCCCGCCGGCACCAAGTCGCTGCTCACCAACGCCTCTCCCGGCTGGCACCCGCCCAAAGCCCAACGCTACATCCGCCGCATCACCTTTGCCAAAAATGACCCGGTGGCGCTGGCCTGTCTGGACTATGGCTACTCGGTGGTACCTGCTCAGGCGGACAAAGATGAAAACGGGAACTTGCTCAACGACCCCTTTGATCCCCGCTGTACCGAATGGCTGGTGGAACTGCCTGTGGAAGTAGAATGGGCCAACCTGCCCGGTGCTGGCCAGATCGAGATCGAGCAATTCTCGGCCCTGGCCCAGTTTGACTTCTATATGCAGGTTCAGAAGTACTACACCACCCACAACACCTCCGCCACCATCGAGCTGCGGGAGGACGAGGTGGAAGCTCTGGGATCCCGTATCTACGAAGCCATCCGCGACGACGAGGGCTACATCAGCGCAGCGCTGCTGGCCCGCTTCGATGCCCCCTTCCCCCGCCTGCCTTTTGAGAAAATCGACAAGCCCACCTATGAGCGGCTGGTGGCCGAGGTCAAGCAGAGACGGCGGACAGATAACTTCTTCGCGGCCCTGGCCCGCTACGACCGCAACTTTACCTTGGCAGCAGAGGGGCCGGCGGGGTGTGATGCTTTGGGGTGTCTGCTGCCAGATTCGGCGCCTCAGAGCTAGTTCCCCAAAAGGGTTCCCCCTGCTGCCGACCAACCCCATCGGATGCAAAGGCGCGACCGAGCTCCCTCCTGTGATACCTTTGTAGGGACTCCTCACAACCCCAGGGATCCCTTCTGCCCTTGGAATCGGCCCCATGCAAGACGAAAAAGACACGCTTCGCCAACAGCTTCTCACCCTGCAAAGCGAGGCCCTCGCCCAAGTGGAACAAGCTGACGGTCTGGAGGCTCTGGAACAGATCCGCATCGACTACCTGGGCAAGAAAGGTAAGCTCTCCAAAATCTTGGGGGGAATGGGGAAGCTGCCCCCAGAAGAACGGCCTGCCATTGGCGCTTTGGCCAACACCTTTAAAGAGGCCCTCCAATCCAGTCTGGAGCAGCGCAAACAGGCCCTTGGTGAAGCTCAACTGCTGGCCCGCCTAGAAGCAGAGCGCCTGGATGTCACTATGCCCGGGCCCCGTCGGCCTCTGGGGCGGATCCATCCGCTGCAGGCCACCATCGACCGCATGCTCGATATCTTTGTGGGAATGGGCTACACCGTGGTGCATGGGCCTGAGCTCGAGACGGAGTACTACAACTTCGAGGCCCTCAACACCCCTGCCGACCATCCGGCGCGGGATATGCAGGATACCCTCTACCTGGCCAATGGCTATCTGATGCGTACCCAAACCTCCTCGGTGCAGGTGCGCTACATGGAGCAACACCAGCCGCCGCTGCGCATTGTGCATGCCGGTCGGGTGATGCGCCGCGATACCGTGGATGCCACCCACTCCGCTGTGTTTCACCAGATGGAAATTTTGGCGGTGGGCGAGAACCTCACCTTTTCCGACCTGAAGGGCACCCTCAACACGTTCATCACCCGCCTATTGGGCAAGCGAGAAACCCGCTTTCGGCCCAGCTATTTTCCCTTTACCGAGCCTTCTGCTGAGATGGACGTGCGCTTTGGCTCGAAATGGCTGGAAATCTTCGGCTGCGGCATGGTGGATCCCAATGTATTTCAAGCGGTGGGCTACGACCCGGAGCGCTACACCGGATTTGCGGCAGGGATCGGCATTGAGCGGATGGCCATGCTCCTCCACGGCATTCAGGATATCCGCCTGTTTTATACCAGCGACCTGCGCTTTCTGTCTCAGTTTTAGGTGGCTATCTTATCTGAGGAACAAGACCCTCGTCCTGAGCCCTGCAAGACCTTCAGAAAACCCTCTTTCAGGAAAAGGTTTGCTTGTAGATCAACTGCAATTGTTCTAGCTCATCTTGGCGGGCAGCACGGCGCAGCAGGCGCATTTGCTCTTCGATGAGCTGGCGAGCCTCATTACGGCTAATCGGATCGAAGACCAACTCCTCCATGGCAGCAGGATCCCCGCTGTTATCCGGCGGCCTGAAGTAAACCCGAAAAAAGAGCCTTTGGGCGTAGAGAGTGGTGAAGAGAGCCTGATTTTCGTCGACCTGACACAGGCTGTAGAGCAGACCAAATGTGGGGTGATTCAGATACAACTCATTCATGCCCAATAGCGTATCACTCTTGGGGGAGAGGAGAGACTTTTCTTCCCGGTCGGTGCCAGAGAAAGTTCTGGAAATGATGTGGCTATGGCTCTTGAGACCAAGGGCTTAAATCACAAGTTCCGCCCAGCTCGATTTTGGCTGTTGCGACTGGATTCAACATTAGCAAACTAACAAGATTTTGGGTCAGGCTGTTACCGCCGCTGCTGTTCCCGCACCTTCCTCTTCGTGTCATTCAATTCGTTTTCCACCTCTAGCTGACGAAATTGCTCTTCCAATTCATCCCAAGCCTCGAAAGGTTTTCCCCAAGGGCTGAAATTCCGGTCCGGGTTGTCGATGCCTTTGGCTTGCGCGGCTCTTACCTCCTGCAGCTTAGCCTTCACTTCTTGGCGGCGCTGGCGAATCTGCGGCAGCAGGGCTTCCATTTGTTGGATTTTCTCCTTTTGGGCTTTCATTTGACCCCATAGCTGGCTGCCCCTCTCCAACAGCTCAGCCTCCCGGCGTCGCGCTCCTTCGGCCAGATCGGGACGATTGGCCCGCTGCGCCTTCTCAATGCGAAAGTGCCAGGTTTTAATCTCCTCGGCTAAGTTGAGAATGCTTTTTTGGAGAGCCTCCTCTTGGACGCGGCTTTCCTGCAACAGCCGCAGGGTATCCGATTCCTGCTGGCGCAACTGCTCATCGAGGGCTTGCAGCTCGATCTCGGGGTGGGCCCTGAGAAATTCCTCCAGGCGGGTTTCCAAAAATCGGATGATATCTTCGATCAGTTTCATGGACGGATCCTCTTCCCAAGCCCTCAGTTGCGTTTAGAGTAGCCCAAGCTGGGCCATCCTAGATAGGGTCGTTTGAGACATTCCCTTTGACCTTCACCCAAAGGGAGAGGGAAGCTGGGGATCCATCTGGCACGCCAGTTCACCGCAACTGGGAACTCTCCTGAACCCAACTGCCCCCAGGCGGATCCCTCTCAATCCAGCAAACGGCCATCTCCAACCCGGATAATGCGCTGGGCGGCCTGGGCTACTTCAAGGTCATGGGTGACCACGACCAGGGTGATGCCCTGCCGGTGGAGCTCCGCAAAAAGGTTCAGCACTTCCTGGCCGGTATGGCTATCCAGAGCCCCAGTCGGCTCATCAGCCAGCAACAGTTGGGGTCGGTTGACAATGGCACGAGCAATCGCCACCCGCTGCTGCTGGCCGCCGGAGAGTTGGGCCGGACGCTGCTGCAGTTTGCTCCCCAAGCCCACTTGTTCTAGGGCTTGCTTGGCCCGCCGGCGTTGCTCCGGCTCCGGGATCCCAGCATAGGCCAAGGGCAGCATGACGTTCTCCAGCGCTGTCAGGACGGGCAGGAGATGGAACTGCTGGAAGACAAAGCCGATTTTTTGGTTGCGAATGTGGGCCAAATCGCGATCGGTCAGGGTGGAAACTTCCACCCCATCCAGCCAGTAGCGCCCTGAGCTGGGCCGATCCAAGCAGCCGATGAGGTTCATCAGGGTGGATTTGCCGGATCCAGAGGGCCCCATAATGGCGCAATACTCTCCCGGCTGGATCGCCAAGTCGATATCGTAGAGGGCCTGAAAACTGCCCTCCGGCAGTGGATAGACTTTGTTCACCCCAACCATCTGCACTACGGGCGGGCTGGCCGCAGCCAAGGCCTCGGCTGGGCGCTCCAGGGATCCGACCGGCCCACGGCGATGATTTGCCCAGGAATCTTGCTCAAGCATGGTTGGCACCGGGACTTGCCCCATTCTAGCCTTTGGGCTGCCGTGGCTTGACGGCTAACCGGAAGAGCGGATCTCCTGCGGCTGATGGTAGGGGCAGCTCCCCTGGGGATCCACCCTGAGGCGGTAGAGGGGAGAGCGTTCCTGATCGCAGCGAAAGGCTTGGGCTTGGGAAGTCAAGATCTGGCGGGCAAAGCGACAATTTTGGCACTTTTTGCCACCGTGATGACTGGATACAGAAGGCTGTTTTGGACGCGGCACGATCCCTGCTGGAGAAGGGGCAGCCTCTGCCGGGCGGATCAGCTCCCGTGGAGAAAGGCCGCGCAGCACCAGTTCGGATCCCTGCCAGCGGGCTTCCACCAGGCCGGTATCGGCCCAGGCCAGCCAACGGGGATCCTGGGTAATCTGGGGCGGCAGACGCACCTGTACCCCCGCCAAAGTCCGCGGCGACCCCTGCTCCTGCCAAACTTCTTCCACCTCCCCCTCATAGCGCAAAGGGGGATCCCTGATCTCGGCGGGGGAACCGGCCTTCAGCTCCGCGAGCCTAACTGGGGTTTGTAGGTGCCCATCGGGCAACTCCAGCCAATGCCCAGGCTGAGGGCAGTGGACATGGTAGCGATTGCACAGCTCCGGCAGATCCGCCAGATCCTGAGCCTGCTTGGGGTCGGCGTGAACCAAGACCAAATGCTGGGGGCGAAAGGTGTGGATGATCTGGGTGAGATGCCCGACATCGTTGTGGCTGTGCCAGGTTATCCATTCAACGGCAATGCGGGAGCGCAGCGGCGCCGGCCAACGCTCAAATGGGGTGGCCAGCTCCACTTCCGGCAGCCGCACCAGCAGACAGGAGCGCTGCGGTTGGGCCAACAACCTCGACCAAATTGGATCCCAAGCCTCAGGCCCGGCATCGGCGTCGCACAGCAGCAAGCCTTGGGGCAGAGGATCCGCTTCGGTAAGGGGCTGAACCCGCGGCTGCAGGCGGTCTTCCCAGAACAAGGGCTGGTAGGTGGCGAAATTGCGCACCGGCTCCGGCAGGTAGGTGAGCAAGCGCTCGTAGAGATTGCAGCCTGCCGCCAGCCCCGGCGCCACCCATATCTTGAGCTCTTGGGGGGCTTGGGTAAAGCGGTGGTGGGCTTTGAGGAGAAAGATCAGCTCCTGCCCCAACCCCAACACTGGCAGGGGAAACAGCACCGTTTGCCCCGCTTCCAAGGCGCTGAGCAACCGCTCCACCAGGCGATTTTCCAGGTGACGACGGGGTGGATGGCGGGTGGATCCCAGCGAAGCCTCGATGAGCAACACGTCCGGCTGCCAGTGGCGCAAAGCAATGAGATCCAAGCCGGGGGCAAAGCGAGTTGAGGCCAGGGAACAGTCGCCCGTGTACACACAGGTTTGGGCCGGAGAGGTTTGGGTATTTTGCAGCAGGGTCGCCGCCGCCCCTGGCAGATGCCCAGCCGCAAAGAAAGTGAGCATCAGATGGGGCAAAATCTCTCGCGCCCGGCCCAAAGGCAGCGCCCGAAAGGGGGGAAAGCGAATGTCCCGGTCGTAGCCTGGCCAAACGCCACACTCCCACAGACCAGCGGCCAAATGAGCAGTCACCGGCGTGGCGTAGAGAGGTACCTGAGGGTAACGACGATGAAAAGCAGGTAGCCCTTGCACATGGTCAAAGTGAGCATGGCTGCAGATTACCGCATCCGGGATCCCTGGCAGAGCCTTAAAGAGGGCAGGAGCGGGCAACCCGCAATCGAGAAGCAAACGGTGGGATCCAATCTCCAGCCAATAGGCACAGCCCTGTTGACGGGGATCCGTACCCAGGGGGAGCAGTCGAAGGGGGGGTCTCTCTGACTCCACAGGTGTGTCGTTCTGAACCTAGAAGACCGCGTTCAATCCTGCAAACAGGAGGGGCGACTTGGCCAGGGATCCCCCCTCTCCACCGGTACACCTCCCCGGAGAGTTGGAGACAACCTGTGCCGATCCACTTATCCTACACTTCTCACAGCATAGCGTTTGCCCACCATCTGCCGCGGCAGCCTGCCATTTCATCCATGCAGCAGCTGAATGGATGTGGGGATTTGGTTTTGCGATGAACTTGTCTTGGCTTGGCAGCCTATGGGTCGGCGCTCTCTTCTGTCGCCGCAGCGGCGCTGCTGCTGGGAAAAGCAAAGCCGGCAAAATCGTGATCGTCGGGGCGCACCGTCAGGATCATCAGGTT
The DNA here is from genome assembly GCF_054060215.1 of Thermostichus sp. OS-CIW-30. Lineage (NCBI taxonomy): Bacteria > Bacillati > Cyanobacteriota > Cyanophyceae > Thermostichales > Thermostichaceae > Thermostichus > Thermostichus sp. OS-CIW-30. Next base: position 31,143 of record NZ_JBSSCZ010000009.1, read on the forward strand.
GTAGAAGGCCCAGACCAAGCCAAACAGCAGCTCAGGCCAAGAGGGATCCCAACTGCCGGCAGAACGCAGGGATCCCACCCCCATAGCCAGAAAAGTCAGCACAATAGCCAGAGCCTGAGGTCCTAAGGAGAGCTGGGAAGGCTGCTCGGGATAGGGGGGCACTCCCTGCAGACTTTGCACCAGCGCCTGGATGGACTGAAAAAACTGGCTGCCCGTCTGCCGTTCCGACTGCCAAGCTGCCCCCCACAAATGCGGGGGAAAGGCCAAGAGCCAACTGATGCGCCCTAGGAGAGCATAAGGCAAAAACCACGCGAAGAAGACCCGGTCAAAGGCCGGCACCGGCATCCACCCCGTGCAGAGAAAGACCATCGGCACCGCCAAGTAGACCAGCTCCGCCATCCCACCGGCAGCCCAGAGGGCCAGCCACAGGTATTGAAAGCGCTGCTGCTGCGTGGTCGGCTTGCCCCAGAAGGGATTTTCCCTCAAGGCCGAAAACAAAGCCAGCAAAGCAACGCGGCGGTTGCGCAAGGGCAACAAAACACCCGTAACCTGGGTTTGGCGAACCAATTGAGACTGCCAGCCGCGGCAGTGCATCTGACACCCCAACTGCACAGGGCGACGAATGTCGATCCGCGGGATCCCTTCCAAAGCCTTGCGCCGGATGAGACAGCCAGAACCCAACAGGGGTGCCGCCTGGTAGCCCTGGGATCCCACCGCCAAGAGCTGCTGCAGTGGGTGAACGGCTCTGGGCTGGCCTAGGGTGCGCAGCATTGCCTGCACAAAGCCAGTTCGGTTGACAATTGGAGCCCGCTCCGGCGAGTCGTAAAAGTGGGGCAAGGTCTGCCACAGGAAGTCCCGCTCGAGAAAATGGCCCGGCTGTACTAGGAGGAGATACTCCCCTTGGATATGAGGGGATCCCATTGCATAAGCCAGGGGGTCGGTTGTGGGGCTAGGGCAGGCCCAGTATTCGCAGGGAATGGCCCGGGCCGCCTTGGCCATCTCCTCATCTTCTACCCGATCCACAATGTGGACAAACAACCGCTCCCACGGGTAGTCGAGGTGCAGAGCCGAGAGCACCGTCTGCCGGGTTGCCTCTACGGAATCCCACTGGCGCATCACCAGCACATCCACTCGCGGTAACTGGAAAAACGACCGCCGCAGAACCTCCGGGGATGGGAGCGTCTCTCTCGGCACTTGGGGATAGCGGCTGAGGGTAAAGCCCACCGCCGCCAGCCAAACATACAGCTCTGCCCCCCAAAACAAAAGGGATCCCAAATCCATCAACCCGGCTGTCAGTCGCCAGTAGAGGTACATCACCCCGGCAATGAGGTGAAGCAACCCTGCCCAGCGAAACAGATACACTCGCATCAACTTCCTGCCTTCCGTGCTTTTGCCATTTTCGCCCCTAAGTGGTCAGGGATCCCTAGCTCCTCTTCTCTTCCGGCTGGCCCCAATCCTCAAGAACGAAAAAAGTTCAGGAATCAGCAACAGCAAAACCCTGTCTGCTCTGGAGCAGACAGTTTTCAGCCCGGCAAGCAGCTTGGTCGACAGAAGCGAGAATCTTCTCTTGCGGAAGAAACTCTCCCAGGCAGTTTCAAAGCTGGGCCTTTCCCTACTGGGCAGCCACCTCAGCTGGGTAGACACTCACCTTTTGCCGCCACTTGCCATAGCGCTCAAAAGTCACAATGCCGGTGACCACAGAATACAAGGTGTCGTCGCCGCCGATGCGCACGTTCACCCCTGGGTGAAACTTGGTGCCCCGCTGCCTGACCAGAATGTGGCCGGGATGCACCAGCTCGCCCCCATAGCGCTTCACCCCCAGCCGCTTGGCATTGGAATCTCGACCGTTGCGAGTGCTGCCCGTTCCCTTCTTATGAGCCATAACGCCTCCTATGCAACTGCATGATCAACAGAAACGAGATAAAAAAATCGGGATTCAGGACACCTGAGTTCAGAGTTTATTCCTCATCCGCAGGGATCCCTGTCGCCGCTGCCGAAGGGGCTGCCTCTGGGTTAGACTCTGGAGCCGCTTCCGTACGGGATGGTGCCGTGGCTAGGGGCACCCCATTGAGTTCAATAGACTCGATCAGCAGACGGGTTAGCGGTTGCCGATGACCCCTCTTTTTGCGGGTCTTTTTCTTTGGCCTCATCTTGTAGACGATGATTTTATCGCCGCGCCGATGCTGTAAAACCCGTGCCCTGACGACCGCCTCCGAAACGTAGGGATGCCCCAACGTGATTTGTCCCTCGTGGTTGATCAACAGCACACGAGACAAATCGAAGGGGCTGTTCTCCTCCACTTCCGCCAGGCGATCGACCTCGTAAAAACGCCCCGGCTCCACCCAAAGCTGCTTACCGCCGGTTTCCACAATTGCGTAAGTCATCTTTCTCCCTGCCGTACAGGTGCCCTGCGGGGGTCTTGAAACCTGATCCGAGCATTGACAGCGATCTTAGATCGTAGCCGAAAAAGCCGCCGTCCGTCAGCTGGGTTTGGTCGAGGACTGGCTTGCAACAGTTCCGGTCGAGCAGTGGGACGGACTCCCCAAGCACCTCATGCTGTTGCCCCCCAGCCCCTTTCCCAGAGGAAGAGGGGAGTTGGGAAGCAGTTGGGAAGCAAATGTGCAGCATCTGAGGCGACCGCAGGCCAGAGGTTGCAGAGTCATTCTTTGCTATTCGGTCAGCTTCTCCCAAGCAGCCTGAAGGGCAGCCTGCATGCGCTGAGCGGCGCGGCTGAGGCGATGTTGCCAGGTTTCCCACTTGTGTTGCAGAAACTCTGCCGCCTCGTCCAGTAGGGAGAGATCGAACTTGCCCCCTTTGGCCAGCTCGTCCCGCACCTGCTTCACCTTAACGCGCACCACCTCCGGCGGATCCTGTGGGCCAACCAACGCCTTGAGGCGATCCCCCATGCGCTGGATAAGCTGTTTCACCTGCCGAGATTTTTCGCTCCAAAAGTTCTTTAAGCCTTCCGCTTCCGATTTCAGCCGTTGCGGAGCATTCTCCTTGACCACCACCGCGTCCACATCAATGGCTTCCACGTCCTCAGGCAGGAGAACGGCGCGCCCCCCCCAAGGCTCGGCAATGCTGCCACCCAGAATATAAGCGGCAATCGCTCCAGTCTCCCAGTCAAAGAGAAAATCCTCAATCCAGCCGACCTCTCGATTCCCAATGCGCACTGTGCGGCGGTAAAGAGAGCTGATGGGGGTTAGGGGGGTAGCAAAAACGGTAGAGTAGGTCAGCAGCGCGTCTGGCCCGATGAGAGAAATCTGCTCCAGGGGGGTGTACCCCTGCTGGCTGGTGAAGTAGCATACCCGCCCTGTTGGGTCAACCCAGATTTCTTCTACGGTACCCAATGCGGTAGCAGTGCTGCCATCGAGGGCCAGCAGGCCCACCACTTGGCTACGTCGGATGATCTGTTCCATAGAGTTCATCGAAGTTTATCTCCTTGATGGGTTAGCTGGGCAGCCTCAAAATCCGCGGTAGTGGCGCAGTTGCCCCCTGAGCCGGGCAATTTCCTGAGCCATGTCCAAGACCATCGCTGCCCCCGTCCAGTTAAGCCCCAAGTCTCGGTGTAGGCGGCTCATTTGCAACAACCGCCTGAGCTGTTGGGGGGTCAGGTAGCTGCTCTCGGCCTCCACTAAGCCTTGGGCCAGCAGCCATTCCAGCAGGTGGGGAGGGATCCCCAGCAGTTCCGTGGCCTGCTCGAAGGTATAGAGCCGTTCTTCTACCCGCACAATGGCCAAACTCATAGACTCACCTCCTGCAAGTGGGCGCGGGGATCCCAGCTACGGCTTTGCCGCAGCTTTTCGTAGAGATCCCGTTCGGTCTGGGAAAGGGATTTGGGCGCCACCACCTTCAGCCGCACCAGCAGGTCGCTCCGCTGGCCTTGGGGATCCCGCCAGCCTTGGCCCCGCAGCCGCAGGGTTTGGCCGCTGTCTACCCCGGCAGGGATCCTCAGTTGCACGCGACCCGTGGGGGTGGGAACTTCCGCCGTCCCTCCCAAAGCCGCCTCGTCAGGAGTAATGGGCAGCTCGCAGAGCAGGTTGTCTCCGTCAAAGCGGAAGAAGGGATGGGGGGGCAGCTCCAGAGTGAGGTAGAGATCCCCTCTTGGCCCGCCAAAGGGGCTGACCTGGCCTTTGCCCTTGACGCGGATGCGACTGCCCGGCTTGGCACCGGGGGGAATGCGGATGGTTAGCGTTTCTCCATCTAGGTTCAGCCGTTTCTGGGTGCCGTGGAAAGCTTCTGCCCAGCTGAGACCCAGAGTGCCCTCCACATCCTGCCCCGGCAAATCCACCGAAACAAACGGCCCAAAGCCGCCGGCGAAGCCCTGGAACCCGCTGCGGCGGGAGCCCATACGGCCCAGCAGCTCGTTGATAAACTCCTCGAAGCTGGCGTATTGGGCGAAGCCCTCCATGCCCGGCATTCCAGCAGCAGAACCAGTACCCACCCGCTGCCAGTACTGCCCAAACTGGTCGTAGCGCCGCCGCTTCTCTGGATCAGAGAGCACCTCGTAGGCTTCGTTGATCTCCTTGAAGCGCTCCTCTGCCGCCTTATTCCCAGGGTTGACATCGGGGTGATACTGGCGGGCCAACTTGCGATAGACGCGCTTGATTTCCTCGGCAGAGGCATCTCTGCTGACGCCCAGGATCTTGTAGTAATCCTTGAAGTCACTCGCAGCCATAGGCTCACCCCTGCAAGGTTAGGTTAGAGTTTTTCGGGCTATTCTCAGGATATAAGGTTGCAGCTAAAAAATTGGAGCAGACCCAGAACACGTACAGGCAGAGCGGCGAGATGGCGCTTTACTGTACTCTCGCTACTTCGGAAACTTTTTGGGCTAGGGCTTGCGTTTGGAGAAGATCCCTTTCTCATCTCGTGTGAAAATTTGCTTGACCTTTTCCCAAGCTTTGAGGAGTGCATGGGTGGAGTTATTGCTCTCTTGTTTGGCTTGGTTGTAGGCTTCCACAAAGGTTTGCTGCGCTTCTTCCGAGAGGTCAGCGCGGATTTCCGGCGAGATGCTCTCTGGGGTTAAGTCTCCCTCTGGCTCACCGGGCAAGTTCAAGTCGGCAATGGAAACTTCCTCTCCGCCAGCACTCTGCAGCAGCAAGTAAATTTCGCCCGACTTCTCTTCCGGTACTTGCACCACCAACAAGAACTCGCCCGCCTGTACCCGGGTTTGGTAGATGGCGGCTTTCTCCTGCGGCATACCCAAGGCAATCAGGGCGGATCCCAGGCCCGCTCCCAGTGCTCCGTACAAAGCGCCGCCCGTTGCCCCCAACAAAGCGGCTCCCAGAGGCCCAGCGGCCACCACTGCCCCCAAAAAGGGAATGAACAGCACCCCCACGCCAGTGAGCAGCCCCAGCAGGGATCCGAACAGGGATCCATAGATGGCCCCATTGGTCAGACCGTCCAGAACCACCTCTTTGCGGGTGATAAACCCGGTAATTTTGGCTTCGGTTTGAAAGTTGCGGCCAATAATGGAGATGCAATCGTTGGGAATGCCACGGTTCAAAAGCCGCTGGATACACTCTTGCAGCTTGACCTCTTCTTTGAAAGCGGCGGAAACACACTTTTTGGGAGCTTGGGCAAAAGCGCTCATACGCAATCTCCTGCTGAGTTTTACAGTGCCAAGGCAGGTTTTTTAACCTTTTCCCTGCTACTACTCTCGTCTTACTACTCTCATCCATTGTCTCCCCTCATCAACAAAGGATCCAGTCGAAGAATCGCGAACCCCCTGGAGAAATCTCCGTACTGAGGATGCCAACTCTACCCTTACCCCCAGCCTCCTTCCAGAGAGAGGGGAGTTAGGACTTAACGCACGCTACTTGTTGTTGAACGACTGTGGTGTTTGGAAGAGCTACAGCGAGCGGATCCCGGCCATCAAGCCCTGGCAGACCCCCGTCAGGAAGTCTTGATCTAGGGTTTCGAGGGTGTCGCTTGGCTTGTGGTAGTGAGGGTTGCGCAAGAAGGCGGTGTCGGTAACCATAACGGCGGCGTAGCCCGCATCCCAAAAGGGGGAGTGGTCGCTCAGGCGAGTGGCAGGCAGGATCAAGCCTCGCTGCCCGGCCAACAACCAACAGCAAGGGATCCCCACTTTTTGAAAATCACGCTGCAGCTTGAGCAGATCCCCCCAGGTGGGCCAGTTGCCAATAAGGCCAATGTAATCTCCCCGGTTGGGGTAGAGCTTCTCAAGGCCGGCGGGATAGTCCTGGGATCCGGGGGCGGGATCCCGGTAGCCCAGCATCTCCAGAGAGAGCATCAGCCGCAGGGGCTGGCGCTGCTGTTTAAGAAAGCGGGCGTAGGCTGTGCTGCCCACCATTCCCCGCTCCTCCAGGTCAAAGGCCACCAGCCACAGCGGAGAAGAAGCCGGCTCGGCAGCAAAATGGCGGGCCAACTCCAGCAACACCGCCACGCCGCTGGCGTTGTCGTCAGCTCCAGGAGTTGCCGGAGCGGCGTCGAAGTGGGCCCCAATGAGAATGGGCGGGCGACCAGAACGGGATCCCGGCAATTTCAAGATCCAGTTGCGGTGCAGGCGGCCACCGGCCTCAAAGGGGAAGGACTCCAGGGATCCCCACTTAGAAAGCTGCTCTTGGATGTAGCGCTCCACTTGGCTATGGCCCAGGGGCGACCAGTCGGGATCCCGCGGCTGGGCCACCTGGCGCAGATGGGCCTCTAGGCGCTGCTGCAGGTCTGGGAGCTCTGCTGCTGACATCAGTCTCCCACCTCAGAGGGAATGGCTTGGGCATGGACTTGGCAGGCCAACTCCAGGGTGAAGTAGCGGTGGGATCCCACCGTTCCCGCCAACACCCGAAACGGATCCTCAGGCTCCCCCAGGTGATCCAGCACCAGAGCCGCCCCGGAAAAATCCTGATCCCGGGTATAGTCGTTTACCGTCACCACAGTGGGGACCCCCGCTTGTTGGGCAGAGCGCAGCCCATTCTCCGAGTCTTCAAAGGCCAGGCAGGCCTGGGGGGGCAGCCCCATCTGTTCCAGGGTGTAGAAGTAGATGTCGGGGGCGGGCTTTTTGGCGGGGACAATATCGCCGGCAGCAATCACTTCAAACCAGCTTAGGCTCTCCGGCAGCGCGTGCTCCAAAAGGGCCGTCACGTTTTCCGGCGTGGTGGTGGTGGCAATGGCCAAGCGGATCCCAGCGGCCCTGGCCTCCTGCAAGAGGCGCTTGACGCCGGGGCGCAAAGGGATCCCTCCTTGGGCCAATAGAGCCGTGTAGTGGCCGGTTTTAGCCTGGTGCAGCCGAGCTATCAGGGCCGTCAGGTCTTCCCCAGCAGGCAGTGGCAGCTGGCAGGTCTCGATGAAGTGGCGAATGCGCTCTTTGCCGCCTGTGGTAGCCAGGAGCTGGCCGTAGAGCTCCACCGACCAGTGCCAGTCCAACCCTGCCTCGGCAAAGGCCGCGTTAAAGGCCAGGCGGTGCCCATCCCGCTCCGTATCTGCCAGCGTGCCGTCCACATCGAAGATCAAAGCTTGCAGTTCCATGCGTACCCCCGCTCCCCCCCAGCTACAAGCGACCCTATGCTACCCCATGGTTTGGGTGCTCTCAGCCTGGTTTCTGGGAAGGCCGACAAGATGAGAGAATGAAGCACCGGTTATCCAATCTCGCCATGAGCTTCGATTTTGACTTGATCATCATCGGTGCCGGCGTCGGCGGTCACGGCGCTGCTTTGCATGCGGTCGAATCTGGCCTGAAGACCGCCATCGTTGAAGGTGCAGAAATGGGCGGCACCTGCATCAACCGCGGCTGCATCCCCTCCAAGGCTCTCTTGGCCGCCTCCGGACGCCTGCGGGAACTGCAACACAGCTCTGGGCTGGGCATCCAAGTGGGATCCCTTCAGGTGAACCGAGAGGCTATTGCCAATCATGCTGCCCAAGTGGTGGAGAAGATCCGCGCCGACATGACTCGCTCGCTGGAGAAGCTGGGGGTAACAATCCTGAGAGGGCGAGGCAAGTTGGTGGCACCCCAGCAGGTGGAAGTCCAGGAAGAGAAGGGATCCCACACCTACACGGCACAGGATGTCATTCTCGCGACGGGCTCCCGCCCCTTTGTGCCCCCCGGCATCGAGGTGGATGGGCGGACGGTGTTTACCAGCGACGAGGCGGTGCGGCTGGAGTGGATCCCGGAGCGCCTAGCGATTATCGGCAGTGGCTACATTGGCCAGGAGTTTGCCGACATCTACACTGCCTTGGGATCCCAGGTAATCCTCATCGAAGCCCTAGAGACCCTGATGCCGGCTTTCGACCCAGACATTGCCCGACTGGCCCAGCGAGTGCTGATCAAGCCCCGCTCCATTCAAACCTTTGTGGGCGTGCTGGCTCGGCAGGTGATCCCCGGCCAGCCGGTAACCATTCACCTGTCCAACGGCGAGACGCTGCAGGTGGATGGCTGCTTGGTGGCTGCCGGTCGGATCCCGGTCTCAGAGGGGCTGGGCTTGGCCGAGCTGGGCATCGACACCGGCAAACGGGGGTTCATTCCTGTCGATAGCCGCATGGCCACCGATTTGCCTCACCTCTGGGCTATTGGGGATGTGACCGGCAAAATGATGTTGGCTCACGCGGCGGCAGCCCAGGGGAGAGTGGCCGTGGAAAACATCTGTGGCCGTACCGCCTACATGGACTACCTCAGCATCCCGGCAGCGGTGTTCACTCACCCGGAAATGGGTTTTGTAGGGCTGACCGAGCCTCAGGCCAAGGAAGAAGGCTACAGCGTGGGCACAGTGCGAACCTACTTTGGCGGCAACTCCAAGGCCATTGCTTCGGGAGAGACAGAGGGCATGGTCAAGCTGGTCTTTGACAAGAGCACCGGCCTACTGCTGGGATCCCATATCTTCGGGCCCCATGCGGCGGATTTGATCCACGAGGCGGCTCAGGCCATTGCTCGCCGGGCCACGGTGCGAGAACTGGCCGGCTTGGTGCACGTTCACCCCACCTTGGCAGAGACGCTGGAGGAAGCCTACAAGCGGGCAACTCACGCTCTGGCAGGGGCTTAGCAACGGTTGGGAAGATCTCCCCGCTCAAAACCTCAAGAAAACCGTAGGATGGGGGGGAACGCGTGGGAGGAAGTGCTTTTGGTGAGCGAAGCCGAGATTACCCGGGCGGTGCAGGCCCAGTACGAGACGTTCCCCTACCCTCCTATTCCTTACGACCGGCCCTTTGAGGGCTTCTCCAGTCTGGGCAGCTATACCTTGGCGCAGTACGCCCGCACCCGTAGGCTGCAAGAGCCCACAGGATCCAGGTTTTTGGTGGCCGGGTGTGGCACCGGCTGGGAAGTGCATGGCATTGCCGCCAGCAACCCCGGCTATGGTTCGGTGGTCGGGATCGACATCAGCCGCCCGGCCCTAGAGATTGCCCAAAAGCGAATTAAGCACCACGGCCTACGCAACTGCTCCGTGCAGTACGGGGATCTGCTGGATCCCTCTACTTGGCCCGAAGGCAGCTTCGACATGATCAGCTCCTACGGCGTGATTCACCACACTGCAGATCCGGTGAAGGCTTTGAGCAATCTGGCATCGCGGTTGGCTCCCGATGGGGTGATGGCGCTGATGCTCTACAACCGTTCAGGCCGTTGGCATCTGTACCGCATTCGGCGAGCCTTGGAGTTGTTGGGCATCACCCCACCTGCAACCCCAGAAAAGATCGAATTTGTGCGGCAACTGCTGAAGGGAGCCAGCCCCAATTCCCTTTTGGCCAAGCACGCCAAGGCTCACCAAGAATACTATGGACAAGATGAAAACATTGTCGATAATTTCTTCCATGCCAATGATATTCCTTTCGACATCGGCGAGATTCCCGACTTGCTTGCCCAAGCCGGGCTGGAGTTTATCGATGTAGCCCCCTACTTGGACTATTGGAATGCCAGGCCGTTGATTGCCGCCACCCACCCGGAGTTCCATCGCCGCTACGAGGCCCTTGCTCGCATCGACCAACTGCGGGTCATGGAGTATCTGGAGCCTCTGTATCACACGCAAAATCTCTTCTGGTGTTGCCATCAAGGGAAAAAGGTGGACCACTGGGATCCCTTTACAGTCGAATTTTTTAAGAGCTCCCGCTGGCAACTCAACCCCTTGTTCGTCCGCTATGGCAGCGTGCGCTACTGGGATCAAAAAATCCCCTTTTCAGATCTGTTGGGCAAGCTGGATCCGGCCCAGATCCTGACCCAGAAGATGGATATTTTCTGGCCCGTCGCCCGCATCCCGGGCAAGATGATGACCTCTACCCGCTACCAGGTGGTGGAGCTGCTGCTGCCCCTGGCCAATCAAGCCCGTTCTGGCGCTGAGATCCTGGCTGCCCATGAAGAGAGAGCCGACCACCTTCTCAACCTATTTCGACAGTGGGAAGCAGACCGGTTAGTCCTGCGGGTTGCCTAGCTTCTGGTTATTCCAAACAGTCCAAATCACCAGGGTCAAAGTCTGTTCCATGCTAAGGTTGTATCATGCATGACCGAGGACGGTGCTTCTCCCCAGGCATGTTTGCGCCGGCGGTGCGGAGCACCTCTACTGGGACATCTTCGCCACAGCTTTCCCTGTGAATAGAGCTGGCAGATCTGGATCCCGATCAACATCCCTGACAACCCCAACGCCAGAGCTGGTAGGAGGCAAGGATGGCTGACTACAATCGCGGCATTATGAAGTTCAAGGGGGCAGATAGCCCAATTGTCGTTTTGATCTCGGCAGGGATTGTGGCCGGTGTGGTTTCGGCCCTGATCTGGTGGGCTTTGCACTTTGCTTACGCAGCTTGAGTCTCAGCCCATATCAGAAGCCGAGGTCAGTTTTTCCTACATTGCCAGCCTTCCGAGCAAAGGAGGGGAGTGGGACGAGGCTTTCTTGCAACGCTTGCGGCAGTCTCTTCAGCGTTGGTACCGTGAACACGGGCGGGATCTGCCCTGGCGCCGCACCCGGGATCCTTACGCCATTTGGGTTTCGGAAGTGATGTTACAGCAAACCCAGGTGGCAACAGTTATCCCCTACTTTCAGCGCTGGATGCAAACCCTGCCCGGGATCCCAGCATTGGCGGCAGCCCCCCAGCAGCAGGTGCTGAAACTGTGGGAGGGCCTAGGCTACTACCGGCGGGCCCTGAACTTGCACAAAGCTGCCCAAATTTTGATGCGGGAACGGAACGGCGAGTTCCCCAGGGATTTGGAGCAGGTGTTGGCTCTGCCGGGGATCGGGCGCACCACGGCTGGCGGCATTCTCAGCGCTGCCTTCGATCAGCCTTTGCCCATTTTGGATGGCAACGTCAAGCGGGTGCTGGCTCGCTTGGTGGCTTTGCAGCAGCCTCCGTCCCAGTGTCTGCCCCTGTTGTGGCAGCTTTCCCAGCAATTGTTGGATCCTGTGCAGCCGCGGGCTTTTAACCAAGCCCTGATGGATTTGGGGGCTACCGTCTGTCGTCCCAAAAAGCCTCACTGTGGCCGGTGCCCTTGGCAAGCGGATTGCAGCGCCTACAATCGAGGTCAACACCAACAATTGCCTATGTCTGCACCCCGTGCCTCCCGTCCTCACAAGCAAATCGCGGTTGCCATTGTTCTGCGGGGGAAAGAAATCCTTATCGATCGACGACTGGAAAGCTCAATGCTCAGCGGGCTGTGGGAGTTTCCCGGAGGCAAAATCGAGCCGGGAGAAACGGCTGCCGAGTGTGTAGTACGGGAGGTAAAAGAAGAAATCGGCATCGATATCGAGGTGGTCGCGCCGCTAGCCACCGTCGAACATGCCTATACCCATTTCACCGTTACTCTTATCGCTTTTATCTGTCGCTACCTGGGCGGAGAAGCCCAAGCCCTGCAATGTAGCGAGGTGCGCTGGGTCAGCCCGGCGGAACTGTCGGAATTTCCCTTCCCGGGAGCCAATCAAAAGTTGTTTCCCCACTTGTATGCTTGGCTGGCAGAGCATGGCAACCCATGATGAACCCACCCAATCCGCCAAATGGCTTAGACCCTTCTGGAACGTTTGCCCCAAGACATTCGATAGGATAGTAGATGTCCTGCTGCCGTGAGCTACGGATATGCTTGTCACTCTGGAAAAAGCTGGGGAGATTCTGGCTAAGGGATCCCATACAGCCATCACAACCACAGATGGCAAGATCGCGCTGGTGCCCAAGGGAAAAGAAACCCTCAAACTGACGGCCAACGAAGCCATTAACCTAATGTTTTACGTCGTCCGCTCCGCTGAACCGGCAGAGACGGTGATGGCCCAACTGGAGGAGGCAGTTGCCAAAGCTCAAGCCCCCGATCCAGCCGAGGAACGGGCCAGAAAATATCGAGAACTTCGTGGCATCTAAACGGATGGGCACTCGTGCCGGTTGGATCCCTTCGCAAACTGGAGAGAGACCCCAAAACAAAGATTAAAAGCAGGAGGAGCTAAGGGCGACGAACTTTCCATCGGTGGTCCACCCCAGCAACATTGGCTCCTGCGGTTGAATGGCCCGTCCGGTGAGAGCACAGCATTGGGCTTGGTGGGCCGTGGCCGGGAAGCTGGCCCGAATATCCTCAGGACTGAGGGTGGCAGCCCCTTGAGAGTGACGCAGGACATAACTCCAAAGAATTTCCCGTATGAGGGCCTGGTAACCCTGATTTCCGGCCAACGCCTTCAGTCGCTGCTTCAGCTCACGTTCCAGCCGAATGCTGGTCACTTCCATCTGGGTCGTGGGAATGGGGGAATTGGCGCGAATGGGCATGCAGGGATCCTCCCTCGAAAAGCCTATACTACTCCTGTAGCATAGCTGGCTTACCGCCTGAGCGGGGATCCCGGCCTGGGTGAGATGGCTCAGGTCAAAATGGTTGCAAGCTGTGCAGTTCTGACCGCTAAGGCAACGTCAGCACCTGAGTGTATGGTTGAGTTGATCCCGCCCCGTCGCCGTGCCTTGGAGCATTTGCTGGCCCGCCTTGGATTCAGGGATCCGGCTTTGCTGGAACAACTGCGTTGGGATCTGCTGGATCAGGCTCTGATTCACCCTTCTCTGGATGGCCGACGGAACAACGATCGGCTGGAGTTGTTGGGGGATTCTGTCCTGCGAATTTTGGTTACGGAATTCTTGTTTCAGTCCTATCCCCATCTGTCGGTGGGAGAGCTGACCGCGATTCGCTCCGACCTGACCAGCGATGCTTACCTGGCAGAACTGGCGGATCTGCACGGCTTGGATCGCTACCTCGAGGTGGGATCCAGCTCTCAAAACGACTTGGCCGGACGGGGTCGGCGGCTGGCGGATGCTTTCGAGGCTCTGCTTGGGGCTTTTTATCTCAGTTGGGGTATTTACACGCTGCCCAGGCTGCATCCCTGGCTGGATCCCTATCTACACCGGCGAGTGGAGCAGTGGTTTCAAGACCCCACTCGGCGCAACCCCAAAGCAGCCCTGCAAGAACTCACCCAACGCCTTTGGGGCAGCCTGCCGGAATACCGCCTGGTGGCCGCCCAGGAGCATCCCCCCCATTTCACCATGGAAGTCTGGGGGCAAGGGCGGTGCTGGGGTCGCGGTGAAGGTCGCTCAAAAAAGGCTGCGGAAATGGCCGCCGCTGCTCAAGCCTACGAACACTTGCAGTCGGAGAAGACATGAGAGGCAGCCACCGCTACGAGTTGGCCAGTTGGTTGTTTTTGCTGGGGAGCAGCCTGTTTGCGGCGAGCGAGGTGATGACCTTGGGTAGCGACCCCCCTCCGTGGGATCCAGCAGCTCCAGCCTTTCTCAATCTCAAGGTTGTCCAAACCCTGCTGGGGATAGGAGCCAGCCTCCTGTTCGTCGTAGGTAGTGCTCTGTTCATCCTCGATGCCCGTCACCGCTGAGATGTGCACCCTACCCAAAACCACAGCAGCCCTTCTCCGAGAGCAACAGAGGCGAATCAGATGAGAAGCTTGCTAATAAGGACTTCTTCCGGCTACGGGATCCGCAGGCGAGAGACTTTCTTTCTGTGGCAACCCTTCCGGCTCGTTTGACGAGTCATTCGGACGAGAGGAAAAAGATGGCTCCGGGCTGCTCGCGTCGGCAGGATCCATCCCCGGCAAAGCCAAAGAACCAGCAGCCTCGGTGGCCCGAGCATACAGCCTGGCTCGAACCTCTGCCTCCTGCTTGGGCTTCAGATAGAGGTTCTCCAGCAGCACCGCCATACCCGCCACCCACGGGGGGGCGATCACCGCCCCAACAATACCCAACAACTGGGTGCCCCCCAGCACCGCCAGCAACTGATACAAGGGCTTCACCCGCACCGAGGATCCCACCAACAGAGGATCCAACACATAGGTTTCCAGGTTTTGAACGGCAACGTATAGGATCAGCACCCACAAAAAAGTCCAGCCCCCCTGAACGATTGCCACCACCAAGGCGGGCAGGGATCCCAGTACCGGCCCAATGAAGGGGATAAGGTTGGTAAACCCAGCGATCACCCCCAGCGCCAGAGCAAACTCCGACAGGCCCAGAAAGCGAAGCGAGACGGTGATCATCACACCCAAAATGGCAGAGACCAGCACCCGCCCCTGGATGTAGCCCCCCATGCGCTGAGCCATCGGGTGTACCTGCTGAGCCAGCCGGTCATTCCAGGGATAAGGAAACAACTCCACCAAGCCCCGCACCAAGTCAGAGCCGCTCACCAGCATGTAGCCGGAAATGAAGAGGGTCAGCACCATGGTCAGCAGACCGCCCAGCAAACCACGGGTGAAGTCGAAAGACTGCACCAGCACCCGTTGTCCCGAGCGAACCGCCCAGCTCATCAACGACTGAGGGTCGAGCAACTGGTTTAGGTAGTCCAGCGCCGCCGGATCCACCCCCGCCAGATCGGCAATCCAGGTATCCACCAACAGTTGCAACTGCTCCAGATAGAAAGGCAGCCTCGTCAGCAACCGCTGGGTCTGAGTCGCCACCGTCGGGCCAATAAGCAGAGCCAAGCCGGCAATCCCGGCAATTAAACTCAGATACACCCCTACCACCCCCAACCAGCGGGGGATGCGTAGTCGCTCGGCCAGATCCACCAAAGGAGCCAGCGCCGCCGCCACCACCACCGCGATCATCACGGTCAGCACCAAGCTGCGCAGTTGCCACAGCAGCAACAACAGCATCCCTGTGGCCACCACCAGGGCTACAGAGGATACGGAGATGGTCAGTTGTCTTCGGCTCATCACTTGGCTGGGTTCTCTTCAGGGGGTGTTCAAGCCCCCCTAGGTAACAGATGGCTCTACCATCCTGGCCTGGCTTGGACGAACTTGCCAAATGCTCTTGGGCAAAGACCCCAAACCCAGCGCTTCAGATCCTCAGCAAAAACCCCGCCAGAGCTGAGCTACCGTAGCAGTTCCATCCGTACCGCTTCTGCATATTCCAGCAGCTCCGGGGATCCCGTGCCGGAAGCCCGCCACAACATCAAAGCGCTACCCAAATCGGAAGCGGCACCAGCCCTATCCTCTCCCTGGTAAGCGCGCGCCATACCGCGGTGGTAGTAACCTTCAGCCCGCTGGGGCTGCACCTCGATAGCCCGGCTGAAATCCTGAACGGCCAAATTGAAGTCGCAGATGCTGGCCCACATCAGGCCGCGATGGACATAGGCCTCGAAAAGATCGGCAGCACTTTGATTTTGCTTGGCCAGCTCAATCGCCAGATGCGACACATCAAACGCCGATTCCAGATGGCCTTGTTCGGCCCAGATGCGAGAGCGGATCAAGTGCAGTTGCGGGTTGTGATAGGCAATCCGATCCAGAGGAGACAAGGTTGCCAGAGCCTGCTCAGGTTCTTGCAAACGCTCGTGTTGGATTTTGGCCTTGAGCAAATAGGCTTCAGCCAGATAGGGATCCAAAGCAATAGCAATATCCAGATCCCGCAGAGCGGAGCGCATCAGGTAAGCAATGGCAGAAGCATGCTCCGGCTGCGGTAAAGCAGCAGGATCCTCCTGAGACTGACGCCAGAAGTATTGCGCCCGTTGCAGATAAAGCTGCGCATTTCCCGGCTCCTGTTGGATGGACTGGGTTAGCAGCGCCAGCTCATTGGGAAGATCCGCCGGAGCAGAGGATTGAGAGAGAGTGGAATCCTGACGCCGAGGCCGTGCCGGCACGGCAAGGCTTGGGTTGGAACGGCCAACAACCCCCGCGGGCTGGGGATCTGCCTGTTGCGCAAGCCATTGATAGACCTGCTGCTGGTGAGCGAGAGATCGCTGCTCAAGCTGTTGTACCCGTTCTTGCAGTTGGGCTTGCCGCCTGAGCCAAGATTCAGAACCTGGTTCATCTTCAAACAAGGTCTGGGATGACGGCAGAGAGTGCTCCCAAGCTTGCAGAGAAACCTCAGTGGCCGCACTCCGCCCTTTCCGAGACGAGGCCAACCAGCCACATTCGCCGATCAAAAACGGCAAGGACAGCAAACCCAACAAAGCCGAGCCGGAGAACAGAAGACTGGGCCTAAGCATGGATCCCACCCCTTGAAATAGCTTAGAAGTAAAGAGTTGCCTCTAAACTAGTTCGCCGCAGCCGCAGTGTCCAGAGTTTCGGCGATGCTTGCCCTGAGCCAAAACTCAGAAACTCTCCCCTAGGGGATTCTGCCACCCGCCAGATCCACCAACTCCACGCGGCGATTCTTCGCCCGGCCTTCCTCAGTGGTGTTGCTGGCCACAGGAGCAGAGAACCCCACACCAACCGGATAGAGTCGACGTTGCTCGATACCCAGCTGAACCAACCGGTTGACAACCGCCTCGGCCCGGCGCCGCGAGAGACCTAGGTTGTAGTCGAAGCTACCGGTTGCATCGGTATGACCGACCACGAGGATGCTGAGGTCGGTGCGCTCGCGCATCAGCTTGGCGATCTCGGCAAGGGTGGGCTCGGCAGCCGCTTCAATCTGATCCGAGTCATAGGCAAAGAGAATGCCGTAGAGGGCGATCCGGCCATCGCGGCTGATGGCTTGATTGATCTCGCCGCTTGTGATGCTTTCAACCAGCTCCAGGCGTTGCTGGCGGGGCTTGACATCGACGACATCCACTCGCCCCAGAGTAATCCCGGTCGGGATCTGCCCACTGCCGCGGGTGATCTCCCAGTCATCGGTATTGACCACAAAGTAGGCGCTCACGAATCGCTCATCGCCTTCGGGGGACTTGCCACGTGCGGCTAAATAGGCAGCAGTGTTTTCTCTGGCGTTCTGAAACGGCCACTGGGCCCGTTCTTCCGGCGTGCTGTAGGTGCCCTTCATATTGAGGATCTCGTGAGCAATCTGGTTGTTGTAGCCAAGGGTCTCAATCTCCTCCCCCAAGCCGGAGAAGAGGATCTCAAAGCCGGACTCTTTCAGTTCGGTTTCGTAGTTGAGCAGCGCCTCAAGAGGGGCAACCCGCTCCGGCAGTCGGTAATAGGTCGTGATGCGACGCCCTTCGACAGTTTGAGACCGGTACGGCTGCACAGCTCCCATCGCGCCACTGAAGACGATTTTTTCAAGGGCTAACTTAAAGCGGTCGTAGTCGGCCTGCGATTGAAACACAATGCTGGATCCTGCAAAGCGCTTGAGCCCCGGAGGATCCGCCGTTCCGGGCAGATCGGCCCGAGCCGGCCCCGCCTGGACAAGCAGCGCTGTTAGCACAGCGAAGGCAAAACGCTGTAAATCTGCGCGAAAAGACATAGCCACTCCCTAGTTTTTCCAAAATCTTTACGGGGCCAATGCCTAGAAGCTTAGCTCAGAAATGCAAAGGGATTAAGGGCAAACCTTTCTTTTAGTGTGTTAGTTTACGAACCATTGTTAGTACTTAGGATATGAAGCACTTAAAAATTAAGAGAAAATGCTAACCCGTAGTCGAGCTGAATATTCGAGACAATGCTCTGGCGCTCCCAGCTACCAAGGCGAACTCAAAAAGCGTTCATAAGCATTCATACCCTTTGTAACAGATTGCAAGCAAACCTTCACAAACAGATCACTGCACCCCAGAGTTAGATTTTCTACAGGAGCAGAACCGGGAAGTGCCACCCTTACCTTGGTTCAGTTCGACTCCCAGGATCCCTATGAAGTCATTCACCGCTTCAAGCCAATTGCCGAGGTCCCTGAGCTGACCCGCGAGACCTACGTGCCGCGAGCTTCTACTCCCTTGCTGGATGCCATGGGGCGCGGCATCATCGACCTAGAAAAGAGCCTCAGCGAACTCAGCGAGGCAGATCGCCCGGCCAAGGTTGTGATGGTTGTGGTAACCGATGGGCAAGAGAATGCCAGTCGCGAGTTCCGCAAAGAGCAAATTGAGAAGATGATCAAGGAAAAAACCGAGAAGGAGAGCTGGCAGTTTGTCTTCTTAAGCGCCGATCTGGCTGCCATTGGGGATGCCCAAACCGTTGGCTTCGCTCCCAGCGCGTCCTTGCTATATCAGAAGTCTAAATTGGGCAGCGCAGGAGCGTGGACTTCTCTCTCTCGGCGCACCTCCGAGTACCGATTGGCTGTTCGCCAGAGGCTTATGTTCCTTGATGAAGACCGACAGCATCCCGACGATCCGAACAAGGGCAAGGAAGAAAGCTAATCCCTCTGCGGATAGGGCTTTGTGGGCAGGTTGACACGGGAAGCCCCTCGGATCCAGGGAAAGGGGAAGTATTGCAATGACCTCTGGGCCAGGGAGGATCCCTTCAGCGCCGTCGTCTGGAGCAGCGACGCAGTAACCAACTGGCGGCGGCCCGGTCGCCTTCATCCCATGCCAACCGCTCCACGGCCACCATCACCATCGAGGTGATCACAGCTTCACTTAAATGGCGAGAACGCAAATGCTGCACGGCTGAAGTGGCGGCCTCCAGGTCGCGTCTGCGAATGGCGCGGAGCAGCTCATCAGACATAGACCAAGTCAACGAGCCTCACTTCCTTTCTGCCCCCTTTCTACCCCAAGAGCCAGAAACTTCCCCTTTCCTTCACCTGCTTGTCAGATAATGCAAAAGTTCGTCTTACTTTCACGAAATATCTCACAAGATGTCTCAGGAATTGTTACACTTTTTGCCCCTGAGCCGACCAGGCATGTTAGGCAGCAGGAAGAGCCACAGGAGAGCACGGGATCCCTTGGATAAGCCGCTCCATTTCCGCTTGCAAATCTTGGGTGAGGGCTTGTACGGCTTGTCGGCGGTTGGCCTGGTAGGCGGGCCAGCGTTCGGAAACCGAGAGGGGATCCCCAATGCTGAAACGGGCCAGGCGGGGTCCCAAGCGGGGGGGAGCAGTTCCGACGGGATTTTCTCCTTTGATCCAAGCCAGCAGACTCCAGAGGCGCAGGGCGGTTTCCGCCAACTCATCCAGACTCAAACTGGGCTGCTCAGGTACAGGGCGCACCGCAAACACCATTAAGGTTTCCGCCAAGCGCATGTGCCAGAGGTGAAAACTGGCCTCAGCAGCCACTCGATTGGCCAGCCCCCTTTCCAAAGCCGAGAGAGCAGCAATATCGGCAATATCTTCGCGGTAGATCCAGGCCCAGCCCGCCTGTTCGATGCGGTGCCGCCGCTCGATTAAGTCTCCCTGGGGCTCCAGACCAAAATGCTGCTCGGCCACGCGCAGGACCAGATCCGATAAGCTTTGAAGACGCGCCAACAGATCCCCCTCTTTAACTTGGGCTCTATCTGCAGCAGGAAGGGCAGGGGCATAAAAGCGCTCATAGAAGGTCTGCACGACTTGCAGCAGGTGTTCTCCCAAGCGAAGAATACGGGCCAGCAAAAAGGCCTGACTGGCATGGGTTGAGCGCGGGGGTGGCAGCTTGCAATCGGCCTCCATGCGGCTGAGCAATCTATTCAGAGCGGCACTGGGATCCCGCAGGTAGGAATAGCGAAGGCCTACCGGCAAGATCAGCACCTGCTCTGGCCGTCCCGCCTTGTGCAGATCCTCCACCGCCCAAAAGCTCATCTGGGCTACCCCCGGCTCCAACGGGTTGAGAAGACTGCTCATACCGTTGATCGTTCCTTCTGGAGCTACCGCCAGCGGATATCGGCCCGATACAAACTGCTCACGAGAACTCTTTAGCCCTGCCCGATCCAGACGGCCTCGCAAAATCGGGATCCCGCCCAAGCGCGGCAAGCCCCAACGGGCAACGGATCCCAGCCACAGAGGTAGGCCGCGGTCGTAGACAAACAAAACGTGGGGTCGGCCCCGAAAGCCGATCCCCTGGCGTTGGGCCACCTGCGGCAGAAGATGGGCAAACAAGTACATCAAGCAGGGGGGATCATCGAGGGTCGGGTGTCGAAACGCCACCAACAGGCGAATCTTGCCCGCCTCAAACTGCTGATAAAGCTGAGCCAAACGCTCTCCCCCCTCCACTTCAACGCGAGGGATCCCTTTGGTCCATCGCAACCAAAAGGGCAAGCCTGCTTGAGCAAAACGAACGACCCAAGGCGTCAATCGCGGTGGCAAAAACTTGAGGGGTGGCTGAACCTTCTGTTGCATAGGGATCCTTATCTAGGGTCAGAAAGAGGGTGAACCTAGGCTTTGGATCCCATCTTAAAGAGGGCAAAGCGGGAAGAAAGCCACACAGTGACAGTTCGTCAACTGGATCCCTTCTCCTCACTCCCGGCCCGGCAGCGGCTCAAGCCCCAGCAGTTTTTTTCCGGCGACCGCGAGTCGCTTTGGGGGAAGCTTCTTTACTTGGGGTTGACTCCTCCACCACCTGGCCGTTTAGCACTTGCTTGAGGTGAATGTGCTTGTAACCCAGCTGAATCTCGAACTCATCCCCGGGTTTGAGATTCATTTTTTCGGTGTAGGCCGACCCAATGATCAACTGCCCATTTTTGTGAACGCTGACCCGAAAGGTTGGCTCACGACCGCGCTTGTCTCGGCTGGAACTTGGGCTGAGACTCAGACCTTTTGCCGCCAGCACCGCGTCATAGAACTCATTCAAGTTGACGCGAGGCTTGTTGGTCTTGGTCATGGTTACATAGCCACATCGCTTTGCCGTTTCTCGGCGCGGAAGATGCCCCAAAGCTTCGACCTTCTGCAGCAGAGCCTTCCCGGTTAAAGGTTGTGGTGGTATATCTGACATTTTTTAATGTCCTACATCCTTCTCTTAAGATCATACCCTTGTGATGTACTCCTGCAACCGAAAGTCTGAGACTTTTTTGAAGACAGGTTTTTCTCTTGTTCCTTGAGCCAGCAGCTCCGAAGGAAAAACCTCGTCTCCCTCAAGAGGTGTTCCTGCCCTTGCCAAAAGGTGATGGGGGCAAAAAGAACTCAAGCCCTGAAGAGTGCTGGGGCTTTTGTGGATGGAGCTGACAAAAGATCGCCTTGGGGGTAGTACCGCGGTGTAGATCCGACTCACCGCTTTCTACAGCCTCATCCCCACTCGTCGGCTGCCCCAAACTCTGATCACAGCCAGAAAACAGGCTCGACTTTCCAAAAAACCGCCGCTGAGATGGTGATTGCCTTGCGCAAATCGGTCGAAAAGACAGCCAGAGCGGTGTGAAGCTGGATGCCATCAGACCTAGGCCAGCAGGCATTTTTATCTCTTGGCAGAGGCCGGCTACATCTGAGTAATAGCTGAGGGATCCCCTCTTCGGCACTTCTTCAGATGGGAGCGCAGTGAGCGCGAGTTGCCCAAAGCAAGTTATTCATTCAGGATCCACTCGATTGGCTGCCGCTGAGACAACGATGAGTGGCAAGCTCACCAGCAAACAAAAGC
This sequence comes from Thermostichus sp. OS-CIW-30, assembly GCF_054060215.1. Lineage (NCBI taxonomy): Bacteria > Bacillati > Cyanobacteriota > Cyanophyceae > Thermostichales > Thermostichaceae > Thermostichus > Thermostichus sp. OS-CIW-30. The sequence goes on from NZ_JBSSCZ010000009.1 coordinate 52,702, forward strand.
CCCATTGCTCCCAAGACAGGGGTGCTGTGTCGAAGATAATGTTGAACAGGCTCCACTGGCTGAAGAGGATCTGCAGCAGGATGGCCGCCCCAATGCCGATGGCAATGGCTGCTGTATCCATGAGGCGCTCATGGCGCTCCAATTGGCTGGCACGTCCACGGCCCAACAGGGTAGGAATGGCCTGGCTGAGGCTGAGCAAGTAGAAGATGCGCCCGATCACCAACGCTTGGATGGCCATGGTGCGGGCCAGGTCAATGCTGCCGGTGGTTTGTTCGATGTATTCAAAAACCCCGAAGATCAAGATCCAGTTGAACACAGACACCAGCAGGATGCGCTGCAACAGCCTAGGAGAGAGCAAGTTGGCGTTCGGATCCCGCGGCGGGCGGGTCATCTCTCGGCCTGTGCTCGGCTCAAAGGCAAGAGGCACCGTCATGGTGATGGAGTTGATCATGTTTAGCCACAGCACTTGAATGGCCAGAATGGGGAGCTCGCGGTTGAGCAGCACGCTGAGGAGAATCGTCATCGATTCCCCCCCGTTCACCGGCAGGATGAAGGCAATGGCTTTGAGCAGGTTGTTGTAAACCGTGCGCCCCTCCTCAACGGCTGCCTCAATGGAGGCGAAGTTGTCATCGGTCAGGATCATGTCGGCAGCAGCTTTGGCCACTTCGGTGCCGCCTCGCCCCATGGCAATCCCCACATCTGCTTGCTTTAGGGCCGGAGCGTCGTTGACGCCATCGCCGGTCATGGCCACGATCTGCCCCCGCGCTTGCAGAGCTTCCACCAGGCGCAGTTTTTGCTCTGGCACCACCCGCGCGAAGACGGATCCCCGATTGGCAGCTTCCACAAATTCCTCCGGGCTGAGCTGCTCCAGATCTCGACCGCTGTAGGCTTGCACAGGTTTTCCACCCCCCAGGCCCATCTGCTCGGCAATGGCTTGAGCCGTGAGCACGTGGTCGCCGGTGATCATCTTCACCTGCATCCCAGCCGTTTGACAGGAACGCACGGCGGCAATGGCCTCTGGCCGCGGCGGGTCAATCATTCCCTGCAAACCGAGGAAGATTAAACCCTCCTGCAGATCTGGGTGATCCACCCGAGTTTGGCTGCTGGGGACGGTTTTTTGGGCAAAGGCCAGAACTCGCAGCCCCTGCCGTGCCAAGGCCTCCACCTGCTGGCGAATCCGCTCCTCTTCCAGAGGCTGGATCTCCCCCTGGGATCCCATCTGGCTGCGGCAGCGGGGCAGCAGGGCTTCCACCGATCCCTTGACATAGATGCAGTGCTCTTCTGGCCCCAGGCGGTGCAAGGTGGCCATGTACTGAAATTCAGATTCAAAGGGAATGCTGTCCAGGCGAGGGCGGCGGCGCTGCAGATCGTCCATATCCAAACCCGCCTTTTGGCCCGCCACAATGAGGGCAGCTTCGGTGGGATCCCCTACCACCTCCCACTGGCCGTTGTCTTTGGGTTGCAGACGGGTGTCGTTGCAGAGGCAACCGGCCAAGAGACAAGCCTGTAACACCGGCAGCCGATCCACTTCCACCGGAGCATCCCCCTCCTGGGCCAGGATTTGTCCCTGAGGACTGTAGCCACTGCCTGTGACTCGGTAGAGCTGGGATCCGGCGTAGATGGCCTGCACCGTCATCTGGTTTTCCGTGAGGGTGCCGGTTTTGTCAGAGCAAATTACCGTAGCGCTGCCCAGGGTCTCCACCGCCGGCAGCTTGCGGATAATGGCGTGGCGTTTTGCCATGCGGGAAACCCCAATCGCCAAGGTTACAGTGACTACCGTCGGCAAGCCTTCGGGGATAGCACTCACCGCCAGCGCCACTGCCGCCTCAAAGACACTGGCCGCCCCCTGTCCCTGAGCCAATCCCACCAAAAAGGTGAGCCCGGCCAAGCTGAGGATGATCCTGAGCAGCATGAGGCTGAATTCCTCGAACTTGCGTGTTAGGGGAGTTTGCAGGGATCCCCCCTTTTCGACCAACTCCGAGATACGGCCTGTTTGAGTCTGGTTGCCAATGGCCACCACCACCCCTGCTCCTTGGCCGAAGGTAACAAAGCTGCCGGCATAGGCCATGTTCTGGCGGTCGGCTAGGGGTGTGTCTTCCGCCAGGGATCCCAGCCGTTTTTCCACCGGCACCGACTCTCCGGTCAGGGCCGATTCATCCACCTGCAAGTTGCGCACGCTCAGCAAGCGCAGGTCGGCGGGCACCTTATCTCCCGAGCTCAAGAGCACCACATCCCCCGGCACCAGCTCCCGCGAGGGCACCCGCAGTTTTTGCCCCTCCCGGATGACAGTAACCTCCGTCACCACCGACTGGGCCAGGGCGGCGATCGCTTCCTCCGCTTTGGACTCTTGGATGTAGCCGATGAGAGCGTTGATCACCACCACCGCCCAGATCACGATGGCATTGCGCCAGGATCCCAAAAACGCCTTGACCGCCCCGGCAACCATCAAGATGTAGAGCAAGGATTGGTTGAACTGCTGCAGAAACTTCACCCAGGCCGGGGTAGCCGCCTTGGCCTTTAGCTCGTTGGGGCCATATTGCTTCTGCCGCTGGATCACCTCAGCTTGAGACAGACCCCGTTCCAGAAGCGCCGCCAGAGGCAGATCCACTGCAACGATTTGGCGGGCAACATCCTCTTCGGGCAGAGCGTGCCAGGGAGCTGCCGGCAATGAGTCAGGGGAGACGGATTTTGCCATCGCAGGTCTCTAGTTGAATCGCAACAGAACTTGAAAGCCAGCCGTGAATTCAACGGCAAATCCCTCGTACAGTCCACAGCCTAGCCGACGCCGCCTACCCCCCAGAAGTGCCGCTGTTCCCCCCAGCGTCAACAAAGCCTAGTACCCAGGAATGCTGGGGAAGGGAAACCACCTGTCCAGTTGTTCTGTCGGGGGTCGTAGACCTAGACAAGTGGCGTGGGGTAGGAATACCCAACCGCGAGGTAAAGACTCCATCCCGCTGACGCCAAGGGAAGCCCGCGCTCTGTCCGTAGGACGAGCGCCGGGAGGATGTCACGAATGCTAGGGTCTGTAACAGAGGGGAGCTTGCTCAAGATCGACAGGGATCCTTGGCCAGCCGAGCCAGAGCCTCCAAATCAGCACCCACCACGCGGTTGAGAATCCATTCGGGATGTTGCTGGGCACCCATGCGTCGATAGAACTCTATCGCCGGCTGATTCCAATCCAAAACCATCCACTCCAGCCGCCCATATCCTTTGGCCACCGCCTCCTGAGCCACCCGCGCCAAGAGCGCTTTGCCAATGCCTCTGCCGCGAAACTCCGGCAACACGAACAGATCCTCAAGGTAAATCCCTGGTCGGGTCAGGAACGTGGAAAAATTGCGGAAGTAGAGGGCAAATCCCACCGCTTGCCCCTCCACTTCTGCCAACAACGCCGAGGCCAAAGCCTCTGGGCCAAACAAATAGTGGCGCAACAGATCAGCGGATCCCGTTACCAGGTGGCTCAGCTTCTCGTACTCGGCCAAGGCGCAGATGAGGTCAAACAAAACGGGCACATCTAAGGCGGTGGCAGGACGGATTTCCATACTTTTGCCTGGCTTCACAACCAATTCCTTGAATTTCCTGAGATACCGGCACGAGAACAGACCACAGTTTATTCTTGTTGTGGACAGAACGCCCAGGCAGCATCTTTTGGACGCGCAGCGTGGTGGGGGCAGCGGCAGGGGCCCAGAGGACTCACCGCACAAGGCAGGTAGGGTGACCGAGAAAAGTAACGGCAGAAGGGATCCCAGGCCGAGTCAGAAAAGAGAGTTGGCATGGCCCGGCGCTCGTCCCCGATTGAGAGGCGACGGGATCCACTCTTTTCCAGCAGAGGGATCAACTGCGCCCAGAACGTTAGCCCCAACCACAAGCCAACTCCCATGACCAGTGCTTGCACGATCGTTCTCCTTCACTCACCCGTTCAAGAGTGTCGCCTTCCGACCCCGATAGCCTAAGTCAGCTTGTTTCGGCAGAGCTAGAGCGGCAGCCCGTTTTGGAGCTGTCCTTCGCTGCCGGCAAGAACCCGAGAAAAACCGATTAGAGTGAAATATGGACTGACCCGCTGAGCCTTCCGATTCCATGACCACCTCCACCCTTGATGCTGCCGCCATCCTTGAGGCGTTGCGCCCTGTTCAAGATCCGGAGCTGCGCCGCAGCCTGGTGGAACTGAACATGATCCGGGATATTCGCGTCGAGCCTGGGCGAGTGGCCTTTACCCTGGTACTGACCACGCCGGCCTGCCCTTTGCGGGAATTCATTGTGGAGGAGTGCAAAGCTGCCATCCGCCAGCTGGCCCCCATCGAAGCCATTGATGTCACGGTAACGGCGGAAACCCCCCGTTCCCCTTCCCTGCCGAATCGCCAGTCCATCCCCGGTGTGCGCAACATCATCGCCATTTCCAGCGGCAAGGGGGGAGTGGGCAAAACTTCGGTGTCGGTAAATGTGGCCGTGGCGCTGGCCCAAAGTGGAGCGCGGGTGGGGCTGCTGGATGCCGATATTTACGGTCCCAATGTGCCGCTGATGCTGGGCCTGCAGGATCGGTCTCTGGTTGTGCAAAAACGGGAAGATGGCGGCGAAGACATCTTCCCCTTGGAAAATTACGGCGTCAAGATGGTGTCGATGGGCCTCTTGGTGGGACGGGATCAGCCGGTGATCTGGCGGGGGCCAATGTTAAACGGGGTGATCCGGCAATTTCTCTATCAGGTGCAGTGGGGAGAGTTGGACTACTTGATTGTAGATATGCCCCCCGGCACCGGCGATGCCCAATTGACCCTAGTGCAGGCAGTGCCGCTGGCAGGAGCTGTGATCGTCACCACGCCACAATCGGTGGCCCTGCTGGACAGTCGCAAGGGCTTGAACATGTTTCGGCAGTTGGGGGTGCCCATCCTGGGTATTGTGGAAAACATGAGCTACTTCATCCCGCCCGACCTGCCGGATCGCCAGTACGATATTTTCGGCTCAGAAGGGGGAGAGACCACGGCCCGCGAGCTTGGTGTCCCGCTGCTGGGGCGGATCCCGTTGGAGATTGCCCTGCGCCAAGGGGGGGATGCGGGCCAGCCCATCGTCATCAGCCAGCCTGAGTCAGCCTCGGCCCAGGCGCTTCGGCAAATTGCCAAAACCTTGGCAGGCCGTGTTTCGATGCTGGCTTTGGGGGCAGGCTAGAAGCGCTCGGCTTCCACCAACGAGACCCCGAAGCTGCGTCCCCCCACCACAATCCCCTCTTGGGCCTTGCCGCGCACGGTTACAGTGCTGTTCATGGCCGGTAGGCCCTTGTCGGTGATGACCCAGAGGGAGCCGCTGTTGTCTTGGATCTCATACACGCCCTGGCCGAACACTCCTATCTGGTTCACCACGCGACCGCGGATATACACATTGGTGTAGCGGGAGGGATTTTGTTCGATCTGGGCGATGGGGGTTGTGCCGATGCCCAGACGCGCCAGTGGCCCACACCCGGCTAGGGCCAGGCTCAAACACAGCAAGAACACCAGGGATCCCTTGGGGAAAGGTAGGCCGAGTCGCTGTTTCATGGGTTGCTTCCATTACGAGCACCTGCTCCCACCATAGCAAGCCGGCAGGGAAATCCACGGCCAAGTTAGAACTTCTCGGGCCAAGTTAGAACTTCTCGCCAATGCCGAAATGCAGTTGGCCTTGGCCGGCTCCGCCTTGCCCAACCGCGTAGTCGATGCGCAGCGGCCCCAAGGGAGATTGGATGCGAATGCCGACCCCCAGCCCCAAACCACTGCCCGGCTTGTTGCGCACCGCTGCAGGATTGCCGGCCACCGCAGCTCCACTGCCCAAATCGGTGCCGTAGTCGGCAAAGACCACTGCCCCCACCGGGTCGAAAATGGGAAAGCGCAATTCGGCGGTTGCGGTGGCAAAGCTGCGACCGGAACCGATACCCCCCTCGAAAAAGCCCCGCACCGAGTTGCCGCCACCAATGGCAAAAGCATCGTAGGGAGCCAAGTCGCCGATGGTCGTGCCTGCTCGCACATCAAAGGCCAATACCTGCGGTCGCTCGCTGCGGGTTTCAAACAGGTTGACGGGAATGAACTGGCTGTAGCCGGCCTCGAGGCGGTTGGCATTCAAGCCATTTTGAAACAGACGTACCGACTGTTCTGTGGAGATGCGAAAGACCGAGCCCTGGCTGGGGCTGTTGGGGTTGTCGCGGGCGTCGTTGACGAGGCCAAACCGCAAGGTGGTGTAGCTGTCTTGGCCGCTCTCGCTGAAGGTAATCGGGTTGCCCAGCACATCGAAGCGCTGCTGCTCCCCGTTGCTGTTGCGAGCTTCTACAAATTGGATGCGGGTGCCCAAGCTGGCCCGCCAATTGCCCCCAATCGGGCGAGAGAAAGTCACCCCGCCGCCAAGACGGTTGATGCGCACGGGATCCCCATTGGGCAGGGTGAATCCCTCATTAAAGACAAAGCTGGAGCTCTGCTGGTTGGAGATGTTGACGTTGTAGGAGGTGGGAATGTCCAGCGTGGCAATCCGCGGGTCGGTGAAGTTTAAGTCGAAGAGGGTTTCGTTGGTGCCCACCTGCACGTTGAAGCTGGCACTCTGGTTGTTGCCGCCCAAGTTTTGTTCGGAGACGTTGAGGCCGGCGAAGACCCCTGTGGCGGAGCTAACGCCGATGGTGCCGCCCAAGGTACCGGTGCGACGTTCTTCCACGTTCACCACCACCACCACCTTGTCGGGATCCTGGCCGGGGTTGAGCCCCACATTCACATCTTGAAACAGGTTGAGATTAAAAACCGCCTGCAGGTCTTCCTGGATTTGGTTGCGGTTAAACACATCCCCCGGCTTGGACTTCAACTCGCGGGTGATGATGAAGTCACGGGTTTTGGTGTTGCCCTGAACGCGAATATCCTCGATCACCCCTTCGGCGATCTCCAGGGTGATGGTGCCGTCTTCAGAGGAGCGCACATCCGTCACTTTGGCCAGCACGTAACCCTTATCGGCGTACCACTGTTCAATCTCGGCCACAGCCAGTTGCAGCTCGCCGAAGTTGAGCACCCGCCCTTCCTGGTCGGCAAAGGCGGCCCGCAGCACTTCCGGATCCAGAACTTTCGCCCCTTCCGTGCGCACGGCTTTCAGGATTGGGTTGGGCTTGACCTCAAAGGTGACCCGCACTCCCAAAGGCGTATCGGAAGGCACTGCCCGCACATCGGCAAACAATCCGGTGGCAAACACGGCATTGATGTCTTCCCGCAACTGGGATCGGGTGGAAACCTCGCCGGCGCGGGTGCGGATGACGCTGTAAACCCGGTTGATCAGCTCCGGATCTTCAGTGCCCTCAACCACTACCTCCGCTACCAACACTTCTGGCTCGCCGGCAGTGGGGGGTGGGGTGGGGGAGGGCTGGGCGGGGGTGTCGCCACCGGTGCGCAGGTCGAGGGTGCCGGGCTGAGGAACCGATTGCGCCCAAGCCGGGGATCCCATCAGCAGAGCGCTACGGGACGCTTCAGCAAACGCAAAAGCGGTGCAGAGCACCATCCCGCGGGTGAGCGCTGAAGTTAGCCAAGGGCGAAGTTGCCTGGAACGATTCATGGGGATCCCTCGCACACCAAAAAGCAAGATTGCAGAGCCGGGCCAAGCTTGCGTTAAAACCCTCTGCCGCCCAGCAGCGGACAATTGCCCTGGATTATATCAATCCCCATCCACCCAGATCCGAGCGTGGCCGCGAACCGGATTGCGGACTTGGGCAGTCTGGAGTGCAAAAAGCAGCCTCCCCCGCTCAAGGCAGGCGCAGGGATCCCCTACAGCGCTGGCCGCAAGACCTCGGCTCGACTTCCTCGGCAGCTAGGTTGACTTGGGAGTTGAGGATGACGACGGTGATGGGAGCAGGAGTGGGAGGCAAAGAGCGGCTGCTCCTCCAGCCCCAACTGTCGGCGTACTGTTGTGGGGGAACGTTGGGCAGGATCAGGACGGTGTTTTGCAGGACGTTGCTTTGCAGGGTGGTGGCGTTGCCGTTCAGGATCGCCATCTGCTGGGTGTGGGAAGTCTGAGCCAGGACGGCTGGAGCAAACCCGAAGCCGAGCAGAGCTGCCACTCCGGGGAGGAGGAGTTGGGTGGACAACATCGAGGATTCTCCACAAGACGCCAGGATGCCGACACTTTAGCCTGCTTTGCCCTCCGCTGAGTTGCCGCAAAAAAAGCTACGTGATGGGGAGGGATCCCTGCTGGGGATGTACAGCCGCGCGGCCCAAACCCACAAAAAGGCCTGCAGAGGGTACTCTGTGCAGGCCCGTCTTGCTCGTCTGGATTGTCTTGATGGAGCTGATACATTCACGCTGAACTCTCCTGAACATGGTTCAGGAAAGAAGCGATCGCATCCTGCCTATCTCTGAGCAGGAAGGCGGTATCCCGCAAAGCCCTGAGGAATACCCCCCGAGCGCTTTCCCCCTTCACTTCCCGGCAACCGTTGCGGTGGACTCAAGGATCAGGGGGAAACTTGGTCTACTATATCCCTCTCAATGACTTTTGCCAAACCGCCTAAAGCTCAGTAAATTCAGCAAAGTTCAGGGTTTTGGGGGTTAGAGGCATGCTCGGAAGGAGAAACCGGCCCCCGCTCAGGAGCCGTAGGGGAAAATTAGCTCTCCGGCTCAAACACCTTCAGATCCACCACCTTCCCCCCTTGGAAAGTCCAGTGGGCAAAGGTTCCGGCAACTTCCCCATTCTCATCGAAGTTGATGGATCCAGAGGCGCCGGTGTAGAAGATGTCTTCCCCTTTGCCGATCAGCTCCACCGCCTTGGCCCACTCTCCGGGCAGGATCTCGGTGCCGGGGGGATTGGCCACTTCCCGCAAAGCATCCCGAACAGCAGTGCCATCGGTGCTGCCGGCTTTCTGAATGGCCAGAGCCAGGACAAAAGCGGCATCGTAGGCGGTGTCGATGTAGGGGGTGGGGGGCAGCTCCCCGTAGGCGGCTTTGTAGGCTTCGGCAAAGATTTGGTAAGCCTTGCTATCGGTGAGGGCCTGAGGCGAAACGCCGATGGATCCCTCTAGCTTTTCGGCTCCCACCTGGGCTGCCACGTCGGGAGAGCGCATGCCATCGGTGAAGACAAAGCGGTCAAACAGTCCTTCTTCCAAAGCTTGCCGCAAAATGACCACACCGTTTTCGGGGTAGCCAATCAGCACCAACGCCTGGGGATCCCCTTCCTTCAGTTGGGTCAGCTCACTGCGGTAGGAAGCCTTGCCGGGCTCGTAGGGAACCGACTTGGTGATGGTGCCGCCCCGCTTTTCAAAAGCCGTCTTAAAGCTGTCGGCCAGGCCCTGGCCGTAGTCGTTGTTAATGTAAATAATCGCCAGGCGCTCCAGCTTCTCTTCACGGGTGATCTGGGCCAAGGCCACCCCTTGGTAGGCGTCGGAAGGAACTGTGCGAAACAGAAAATCGTTGTCCTCCAGGGTGGTGATGGTGGGGGCGGTGGAAGCGGGGGAAATTTGCGGGATCCGATTGGGAACAGAAACCGTCGTGGCCACCGGAATGGTGATGCCACTGCCCAAGGCGCCGATGATGCCGGCCACCTTCTCCACGGTGACCAACCGTTGAGCTGCGTCGATAGCTGGCTGAGCCGACGTCTGGTCATCCGCTTCGACCACTTGGGCAGGGGATCCCAAAATGCCGCCAGCCGCGTTGATTTGGTCAATCGCCAGCTTGATCCCCTTGAGGCAGTTTTCCCCGAAGGCCTGCAGATCCCCGGTGAGAGACATTAAAGCCCCGATTTTGACCGGCCCTTGAGTTGCCTGCTGAGCCGTGCTGGGCAGCAGAGTGGTGGCAAGAGCAGCAGCCGTCAGGGCAGCCGCCGCCGCAAAGGCCCGTCGGGTGAGTTTGTTCATGGGAGACATAACCAACAACCTCCTGTGAGGGAAGGGAAAGTAGAACTCAGATCCCAAAAGTCAAGCAAGTGTTGAACCGTAGCAGTCAGACGTTGACTCACCTCAAAGCGTTCCCCACTTCCTCAAGAAAAGATGGCTCCGGAAAACAGGCGGGCCAGACTCAGGATCTCGCCCGTTCCTTGGCTGCTGTAGGGCTGGCTGCGGCCTCCAAAGGCAGTTGCCCCTGTAGGAATCCGGGAAGGATAATGGGCAAACTCGGCCATTGGGCTCATTATATTTTGAGAAATACTGAACTCATCGGTCGGCGGGGTTTTCCCAAGGCAGCGGCGTGATTGTTATCGACGACATCTCCAAGCGGTTTGGCGGCATTAGCGCGGTGGATCACTGTTCCTTCCGCATCGAAACCGGTCGGATTACGGGCTTGATCGGCCCGAATGGGGCAGGGAAGACCACGCTCTTTAACATCATTGCCGGGTTTATTCGGCCCAGCAGCGGGCGCATCTGGCTGGATGGGGAAGACATCACCGGCTTGCCCCCCCATCATCTGTTCCGTCGAGGGCTGGTGCGCACCTTTCAGATCCCGCGGGAGTTTGGCCGCATGACCGTCTTGGAGAACTTAATGGTGGTTCCCCCCAACCAGATAGGGGAAAACCTATTCGCCACTTGGTTCGGTTGGCGGCAGGTGCAACGACAAGAACGCAACCTGCAAGCTCGGGCGGAAGAGGTTCTGGAACGGCTGAACCTGATCCATCTGCGGGATCAACTGGCCGTCACCCTTTCCGGCGGGCAAAAAAAACTCCTGGAACTGGGACGTACCTTGATGACCGATGCACGGGTGATCCTGCTGGATGAGCCGGGGGCTGGCGTCAACCGCACCCTGCTGGCGGATTTGATGCGCTTTATCGAGTATCTCAACCGCGAGCGCGGCTGCACCTTTTGCATCATCGAGCATGACCTGGATCTGGTGACCCGTCTCTGCGACCATGTGGTGGTCATGGCTGCCGGCAAGGTTCTCACCCAGGGATCCATGGAGGAGATCAAACAAAACCCAGCCGTGCGGGAGGCCTATTTGGGATCTGTGGCACTGGCCGACTCCCTAAACCCACCCCAACCCTCCCCTCTGCCTTCGGAGGGATCCCTCTCATGACCCCTTTGCTGGACATCCAGGATCTCTACAGCGGCTACCGGGGGGTGGACATCCTCAAAGGGATCCACCTGAAGGTGAACCCCGGGCAAATTGTGGTGATCATCGGCCCCAATGGAGCCGGCAAATCGACGGTGCTGAAATCCTTATTTGGCTTGGCCACCATCCGCTCAGGCCGAGTGCTGTTTCAGGGATCCGACATCACCCACTTGCCTGCCGAGCAACTGGTGCAGCGGGGAATCGGCTTTGTGCCCCAGACCAACAATGTCTTTCCTTCCCTCACCGTGCAAGAGAACCTGGAGATGGGGGCCTTCATCCGACGCGACAACCCTGCCGCCCAACTGGAGCGGGTTTATGAGCTGTTTCCACCCCTGAAAGAGAAACGACGCCAAGCGGCGGGATCCCTATCGGGTGGACAACGGCAGATGCTGGCCATAGGGCGAGCGTTGATGGTGGAGCCGCAGTTGTTGTTGCTGGATGAGCCGACCGCCGGCCTGTCACCGCTGTACATAGAACAGACCTTCGCCCTCCTGCAAGAGATCAACCGTCTTGGCATCAGCATCCTCATGGTGGAGCAAAATGCCAAGCAGGCCCTGAAGATGGCGGACTGGGGCTATGTCTTGTCCACGGGAGAAAACCGCTTTGAGGATACTGGCCCCAACTTGTTGAACAATCCTGAGGTGCTGGAGCTGTTCTTGGGCGGGTGAGGCCCTCACCCCCCTCCCCTCACTCAAAACAAAAGGAGAGGAGAGTCAAGCGGGACTGGCCAGTTGCTGCTTGCGCAGTTGAGCTGCTTGGTTGAGAAGAGCCTCCACAAACGTCATCGCTTCTTGGGCAGAGTGACCGGCAGTGAGTTGGGCCAGTTCTTCGCGGCGTTCCCGTTCTCCCAAAAGCTCCACCCGCACAGAAGTTCGCTTTTGGTGCACCACCTTGTGAACCCGCAGGTGGTGATCCGCCAGGGCAGCGATCAGGGGTTGGTGGGTGACGCAGAGGATCTGGTGATCTCGGGCAATGCTGTGCAGCTTGGTGGCGATGGCTTGCGCCACTTTGCCGGACACGCCGGTATCGATCTCGTCGAAAACCATGGTGGCCACCGGATCAATGCGGCTGAATACGGCTTTCAAGGCCAGCAGAAAACGGCTCATCTCGCCGCCGGAGGCGATGCTGGCCAAGGGCTGAAGAGGCTCACCCGGGTTGGGGCTAATCCAAAAACTCACCTGATCCACCCCCTCTGCCGTCGGGGGGCCGGGTTGGATCTGCACCTGGAATTGCACTGCGCTCATCCCCAGCGGCCTGAGCTCTTCTATGAGGGCCTTTTCCAGTTGACAGGCCGCTTGTTGCCGCAGTTGAGAGAGCACCTGGCAATGGCGCTCCAGGTCTTGGGCAGCTTTGTCCAGCCGCACCTGCAATTCCTCTAGGTCGGTGTTGTCTCCTCGCAGTTGGGCCAACTCCGTCTGCACCCGCTCCGCATGGGCCATCACCTCGGCCAAGGTCGGGCCGTATTTGCGGCAGGCTTGTCTGAGTTGCGCCAAGCGCCGTTCAATTTTGTTCAACCGACCGGGATCCGCCTCCAGCGTCTCGCCGTAGCGAACCAGCTCCCGCCCCACCTCCTCCACCTGAATGAGAGCGCTGCTGACCATTTCCGCCAGAGGGGCTAGGTCGGGATCCCGCTGGGTCATGGTCTGGAGCAGCCGCTCTACCTGGCCCAACAGGTCGGCGATGGCCGGTGAGCCACTATCGTTTTGGTAGAGCAGTTGGTGAGCTGCGTAGCTTTGCTGTTGCAGTTCCACCCGGTGAGCCAGGCGCTCTCGTTCCCGCTCCAGCTTGGCCATTTCGTCGGGATCCTCCAGGCGCAGGGCGGCCAGCTCTTGCGCTTGAAACTCCAGTAGGTCTAGCCGTTGCAGGCGCAGTTGTTGGTTTTGCCGGCGGGATTCCACCTCTGTTTTCAGTTGGTTCCAGGTTTGGTAAAGGGCAGCCACCTCCGCCCGTGTTCGCAACAACTCTTCGCCGCCAAAGTCGTCCAGCCAACGGCGCTGGGTTTGGGGAGATTGGATTTGAACGGTTTGCCCCTGGGCAGTGATCTCTACCAATTTGGCCCGCAGGTTGAGCATCTGGGCTTTGTTCACCAGCACCCCATTCACCCGCAGGCGGCTGGTGAGCTTGCCGTTGCGCAACACCAGCTCGCGACTACAAACCAGGCCCTCCTCTAGGGGGTCGATGTGCTCTTGTTCTAGCCAGGCTTGCAGTTCAGGATTAGGACTGAAGATCGCTTCCACCAGACCTCGTTCGCTGCCAGTTCGCAGAGCCCGAGCTGTACCTCCTAGAGCTGCATCCAGCGCATCGAGGATGATGGATTTGCCGGCCCCGGTTTCTCCGGTGAGCACGTTCAGCCCCGCTCGAAAAGGGATCTCCAATTGCTCGATCAGGGCAAAGTTCTCGATCCGCAGCAGGCGCAACATAGGGATCCCGTGGGCTCAGCGTGCCGTTGGCAGTTTTCAGGATAGGGCTTGCAGGGGTCGCTCTGTCCCACGTTAGCGTACCCACCATCCCTCGGCGGACGGGTACAGCGGCCAGCGGGGAGTCTGTTATTGCAGGGGTGGGGAGCACCACCTGTTCTGGTTTGGGGATCCCCTCGGGGAAATTGGCAGCCCGGCTCAGCCCACCAGGGGGTAGCGCTCCATCAGGTAGCAGAGGCAGTCTTGGCGGATGATGCGGCTATTGAGGGTGAGCATGCCCGGCATGATGGGCACGCTGGTGCGAATTTCTCCATTGCAGGCATAGAAAAAGCGATCCGCCACATTTTGGCCCTGCTCGTCTTGCACCTCCAGGTGGAAGCCGTTGTTCGTCCAGCCAATGGGGGTGTGAGGGGGAAGCTCCCGAAAATTGAGGAGATCCAAATCCGGCGGGAAGCGGATGTGGGAGGGGGATCCCTCTTGGTTGCCATCCTCTTCCCCAAAGCTGAAGCTCACCTGATCCGGGATTTTGACAATGGCGACGCTGTGGAAGAGGTCGATATCTTGGCGGAAGACAGGGCGCTGCGGGATCGCCGACAGGTGCAGGCAGGCTTCCAGAAATTCGTAGGCATGCTGGGTGCCGTGGGGCTGATCCGGCTTGCCACACTCCAGGGTCACCGCCGGGCAGAAGCGCCCGAAGGCCATGCTCTGCACCCCTTCTGGCTTGGTGAAATAGAGGACGGTGCGCCCAAACAAGGTGGCCAGGTGCAGGGTAGGGGCATCCAGGTGATTGACACAGGCGTAGTGGGGGTTGGTGCCCGTGTTGTTGTGGATATCGACGCTGGCAAAAACGCCCCGCTGCTGCATTTGCTGAAGGACGGCCTGGGCCATGGCGTGCTCGGGGGTGGAGCCGGAGCCCCAAATGCGGTTGTAGTCGGGTTGGCCGTCCAGCCGCCGTTGTCCTTGACGGGCTGCCTGAACATTGCCGATGAAGAGGGAAAGGGAGCGGGGCAATTCCCGTTCGCGGCAGCGGTGCAGAGGACTGTAGCGGCGGAGAAGCTGTCGCACCGCCTGCCAGCCGGTGGTTTCGTTGCCGTGCAGCAGGACGGACACAAACAGGGCGGGATCCCGTCGTCCCGGCAGATGGATGAGGGTTGGCCCACCCAATCGGTCGTAAAGCTGATGGGCCTCTAGATCCAGCAGTTGATCCGGTAGATGATCGAGAACGGTGAGCATGCTGTTTGGGCTAAGAGGCTCGATTCAAACTTCTGGCTTCCGGCCCTAGAGTGGGAGGGAGCGGGAGTCCAAATGAACCGTTTCGCTGCGGTAGCTCGGGTCGCGAAAGACCCTCTGAGCAAGAATCTGCCCGCTCGAAATTTGAGCAAGGGTCCACCCTGCCGCTGCGGTGGCCCACCGCTGGTGCAACTGGCTGTGGGGAGAGCCCTAGTTGAGATCCCAGGTGTGTACCGGTTGGCCTTGCCGCTGCCGTTCCCAGTAGGCACAGGTCAATTGTTGCATATCTTTACCATGCCGAGCCACGTAGCGGCGCTGCCAGGTGGCCCCATTCTGCCCCGACTCCACCCGGGCGCGGAGAATGTCCAGGTACTCCTGAATATCGGAGGGGGCCAGATCCAGTTGAACCAAACCCGCCTCTGCTTGGGGGATCAGCTCTTCCAGCAGCAATTGGCGCAGGGATCCCTGCCAACCCTTGAGCCAAGTGATGGGGGCCTCCAGGCCGAAGCGGGCCGCCGTGTAGAAATTGGCGCGGCACTGGGCAAAGCTTAGCTCCTGCTCGGGGGAAACGGGCTGGGATCCCAAGGCTTGTACCAGGCCAAAGTAGAAGGCCGCGTTGGCGATCATGTCGGGTAGGGTTGGGCCTGCCGCTGCCACCCGCTGTTCGATGCGCAAGTGGGGAACGGGATCCAAGCCGATGAGGGGTCGGTTCCAGCGCCAGATGGTGCCGTTGTGGAGGCGCAAATGGGCCAGCTCTGATGGGGAAGTGGCTAACTTTTGTGGCAATACCACCGGGTAGCGATGCAGGTTTTCCCAGAACAGCTCCATTAGGGATCCCTGTACATAGCCTTGCCCGAAGGTGACGCGGGGGCAGTGGGTGGGGGAGGGCGGGGGTGGCCCATCCAAAGCTTGCTCAAACAAAGGGATGCGGGTTTCTGCCCACAGATCGTGCCCGAACAGGTAGGGGGAATTGGCCGCCAGCGCCACCAAGGGGGCTGACACGAGCAGGGAAGCGTTGAAGTAACGGGCCGCCTGTTGGGGGGATACCTGCAGATGGATTTGAAAGGAGGTGGTCGCCGCCTCCAGCATGATGTCCGGGTGGGTAACCCGCAACCGCCCAGCCGGTCCTTCGATATCTAGCCCCAGGGAAGGGATCGCTTGGGATTGCTCGCGCCGGTGCAAGTTCAGGATTTGCTCATTGAGGGCCAGGTAACGCTTGCGGGGGGAGATCATCTCCAAGGTCAGTTGCTTTTGCTGCACCGTGGGCAAAATCCCGATCATCATCAACCCCGCCTGCAAGTGTTCGGCCACCCGGCAACAGCGATCCCACGTTTGGCCCAGCTCTTGCTGAAACTGCCGCAGAGCCAAGCCGGTCAAAACTTGGGGCCGGCTGTTGATCTCCACGTTAAACTGGGCCAGTTCCGGCACCACCAGCGGATCGTTCACCGCTTCCAGGTAGGCTGAGTTGATCGGGGCCGGATCCCCCTGAGGGGTCACCAGCCATGCCTCCAGCTCAAACCCGCCCACCGGGGATCCCTGGGCAAAGGGCCGGCAGGCGGGATCCAGCCCCGGCGCACCGGCCAACCAGCGCTCGAGCAACTTCGTCTCTTGCTGGAGCCGAGCTGCAAACTGAGCAAAGTCTGCAGTACCAAAACGGAGGCAGGTGATCTCCTGGCCCATGGGAACAACTCCGCAGCTTTTGGGAATGAGGTTAATCGCTGTTGCCGGGATCTCGACACCCCTAGCTTTACTTAGCCCGCAGTGATGGATACATCTTCAATGCGCAGGGCGGGAAAGGCAGCCGTGCCGTTGAAAACCGTTACTTCCTGGGAAATGGCGGAGATATTGCGCAAACAATCGTAGAGATTGCCGGCAATGGTGGTCTCCAGGATGGGGCGTTTCTCGCCGCCTTTGACCAAGAAGCCCCCTTTCACCACCCCAGAAAAGTCACCGGTAATGGGGTTGCTGCTGCCGGAGAGGCGGGTGACGATAACTCCTCGATCCATCGCGTAGAGCTCGGACAGGGGGGTTGTCCCCGGCGCCACTCTCAAACAAGCTGGCCCCACCCCCGGCAGGCTGCCCGCCCCCCCTGTGGCATGGCCGTTGGACGGGATCCCGGCAGCGCGAGCTTCGTAGCTGTTGTACATGAAGTTGCAGAGGATCCCTTCGTGAACCAAGGGGGTGATTTGGCGAGGGATCCCTTCGCGGTCGAAGGGCTCAATGGGGTAGCCGGGCAGGCCCAGGCCTTCAGAAACCACGGTGAGCAACGGGCTGGCGATCCGGGATCCCATTTTTTGCGCCAGAGGGCTTTTGCCTTTGCGCACCGCATCCGCCCCCAAGACAAAGAGGAGATCCCCTAGAAACTCCTCCACCACATCTGGCGGCAGGACAATGGGGCCGCGGAAGCTCTCCCCCTCGCCAGCCCCCAGCGCCCCCACACATTTTTGGACAAAGCGATCAAAAGCCCGCTCCAGCGCCGGCACCAGATCGGCCCGCTTCTGCACACTGTCGCCGTCGTAGGCAAAGCTGCCCACCTCGTCCCCGTCGATGGCCATGCCAAACAGGGATCCCCCCGCCTCGACACTGTGGTAGTTGGCGCGGATGCCGGTGGAAGAGGCGATAGCCAGGGTCTCTTCCTCAACGCTGAGGGAGCCGCTGTCGATGGTGATGCGAGGGTCTTTGGATCGCACCCACTCCAGCAATTGGGATCCCAACTGGGTCAGCTCGGCGGCATCCAGTTCCAGCAGGCCTGGGTCGAGGGCAAAGGGCACCTGGGGCAAAGGTTGGGGCTCCGGCAGCCCGTTGAGGGGATCCGCCGGCGAAGCCTTGGCCATGGCTACAGCCTCAGCCGCCGTCTCGGCCAGCTCTTCCGGGCGGTTGGAGGTGGCAAAGCCCAGCCTGCCGTCGCAGAAAACCCGGATGCCGAACAGGGTCTCGCTGCTGCTGCGGGCCAGGTTGAGGTCATTTTTCTCAAAAGTGACTTCCGTTTCCCGGCCTGAGTTGGCAAACACTTCTGCCTGGTCGGCTCCAGCAGCCAATGCCTTGTGTACACCCTGTTCACAAAGATCCAGCAGGTTTTCCGGGGAAATGATGGAGCTGGGCATAAAAGTGAGATGGCAAGAGGACAGTCCTATTATCGGCTATGGCTCAGAGCTGCTTTTCCCTGACCCCCTGCCGTCTATGGAGTCCCAGCACCAACCCCTTCGTCCAACAACGTCACTCTGGTGCGCACCGTTCCAGCCCGCTCCCCCTGGGCAACAATCAGCAGAGAGCATGACTCTAGTCAATAATAAGCTCAACTATACTGAAAATAATGTATAATATGTTCAGTACGGATTACTACCAGTTGATCTTTCTGTTTACTTTCGAGTCTGCCAACATGGTAGCCAAAGCAAAGCAGAAAATTGGTAGTAAGACGACACGGAAACTGCGCTTTGGGTATTCTACTCAAAGCTTTGCGGGATACCGCCATTCTGGTTGGAAACAAACAGAATGCTATCGCTGCATAGTTGAACAGTGATGTTCAGCAGTGTTCAGCGTAAATGTATCAGCTACCCACAGGGATTCCACCCTGCAGCAGCAAACAAAGGGGCTGAGATCAAAAGGGATCCTTTGTGGCGCTTTGACCCCACTTGCCGCTTGTCCTTAGCGGCCTGCCGGGTGCAGGAACCCTAGAATGGAAGTTAAGCCCACTTGCCGTGAGTGCCCATGAGCCTTTTGCCCACTTCCGCTGCTCCCCTAGCCATTGCTCCGACAGCAGCCAAGCCAAGGCGACTGGACTTCGAGGTGGTGATTGCCGGAGCTGGGATGGTGGGATCCACCTTAGCAGCCGCTTTGGGCCAGGCCGGGATCCGCGTCGGGCTGATCGAGGGGCGGGATCTCTCGCAGGGGGTGGGGCCCGATGGCCGAGCCAGCGCTTTGGCTCTGGGGACAGCCCGCATTCTGCAGCGGATTGGGGTATGGCCCCTTATGGAGGCCTGGGGAGTTTCTCCCATTCACCGCATTCAGGTCTCTGATGGGGAAAGCCCCTGGGTGGCTCAGCTGCGCCGTGAGATGCTCCAAGCGCCGGCGCTGGGCTACGTCGTGGAAAATCAAATCACCCAAAAGGCCCTGTTGCAGCGCATTCGCGAGTGCCCTTCGGTAACCCTTTTCAGCCCCGCCCAGGTGCAAAGTTTCTCCCCTGCAGCAGATCACATTCGGGTAGAGCTGGCCCAGGAGGGATCCCGGCAAACTCTGCGAGCTGCTCTGCTAGTGGTTGCAGATGGGGCCCGTTCGCGGCTGCGGGAACAGGCTGGGATCCCGTTATCCCGCTGGGGCTATGGACAGGTGTGCATCGTTTCCACCCTCACCCATGAGCATCCTCACCGGCAGGTGGCCTACGAGCGCTTTCAGGTCAGCGGTCCCTTCGCCATTTTGCCCACCTCCGATCCCCATCGCAGTTGCGTCGTCTGGACAGTGCGCCAAGGGGATCGAGATCGGCTGATGGGCTTGTCTGAGGCTGAGTTTTTGCAGGCCATCCGGCCCTGCTTTGGATCCCAGTTGGGAGCCTTGCTGGCGGCCTCTCCCAGAGCCTGTTATGAGCCACAGCGGGCCCATGCCCAAACCTACATCGGATCCCGGCTAGCTTTGGTGGGGGATGCTGCTCACACCACCCATCCGCTGGGGGGGCAGGGAGCGAATCTGGGCATGCGGGATGTGGCGGCCTTGGCTGCCCTGTTGATCGAAGCCAAAATGGCGGGCCGGGATCCCGGCGATCCGGCTTTGTTAAAAGCCTACGAGCGCTGTCGCCGCCCAGAAAACGCGCTGGTTCTTTTTGCAACCGATGCTGCCAATCGCCTCTTTTCCAACCGAAGCTGGCCGTTGCTGGTCTTGCGTCGCCTGGGCCTGTGGGGACTGGAGGTTTTGCCGCTGCTCAAGCCTGCTTTGATGCGCCAAGCAATGGGGATCCGCCCCCACCAACCCCAACTGCAGCAGCTCCCTTTCCCTGCACCCCCGGAACCTCTGGCTACGCCTGTCTAGATCCGGCCAAACTGTTGAGAGCTGGGCCCAGATCCTCGCCCGCCGCCTTTGTCCCCAGCAGACCAAGCGCTCCACAGGGATCAAGGCTGCTCCAGGGGTAAGTCTGAAAACAGCAATGGGGCAATATTGGCCGCCTGGTTGATGGGGATCTCGTCGTTGACGGCATACTGATAAAACTGATCCAAGCGCCGACACAAACCTTCTGGGGTCAAAGCCTGCACATTGGAGCTGATGATATAGCTTTGGGAAGGAGAGGCGCGAAACGCTTGAAAGGCTTTGCGACAAAAGTCCTGCTTGGCCTCCGGGTCTGCTTGTCGCCACTCTGGCCCCGTCAGCTTTCCGGAGAGAGTAGGACTACTTGCCGCGACCAGAGGCAGTCCCGTTCCCAAAACCAGACCGCCCAGGATGAGCAGCAGGAGGATCCCTTTCAGGAACACCTGACGCCAAAAGAACCCGAGCTTTTGCCCGTTTTGCACCATTGTTGGATAGGCTAAGTGGGTAGGTTGGGATGCCATAGCACCCCTAGCCATCATATCGATCTTCCCGATCCAACTTCATCCCGTTCTCAGAAGCCGACAGCAGACCTGCTCGCCCACAGGCAAGGGTGGCAACAAGTTCTCAACCCATGGCCCGCAGCAAGCCCCGCCAAAAACAGCGCTTTCCCCATCTGCTTGGCTCCAAGTGGACTTCCGCTCAGCCCGTCATGGGTTGGCGACATTTTCAGGTCACTGCCCGCCAACAGGGGGAAGGGGGAGTGGTGTTTGCCGAGCTCAGAGCCGTCTGCGATCCCCAGGTGCGCCTCTGGGTCAACGCGGCCACCCTGAAGAACCGGGATCTTTGGCAGCCGGGCTGGACGCCTCTCGAAGACGGGATCCCCTGTGGGCGGCAGGATCCCCTTCTGGACAGGGCTGGGGGATAGTTTCTCTCAAGCTGGGGCTCAGGGATCGATTAGGATCATCTCTCTAGTGTGGTGTTTTAATTCGGAAGCTTGAGGAGAAGAAAGCGAGATGGCCAGATGTGACGTTTGCGGAAAAGATCTTAGCTACAGCGATTATCAGTGGGCCAAGCGCTGCGCCAATCCCTACGGGAAATCCCACCTCATCTGCTTTGACTGCTACAGTGGCTCTTCTTGTCCCATCTGCTACTCCCCTCTCGAGTCGGCAGAATAGAGAGAGGTCGTTCTCAAAAGCCGCTTGTCCTCTCCCCGTGAGCCAAGCTCTTGGGAGGAAGTGGCAGAGGTCTCGATGGTTTTCCCAAGGGAGCCGGAACAGTGCGCATTGGCCAGGGCTATGACATCCACCGCCTCGTCGAGGGGCGCCCCCTGATCCTAGGTGGGATCCGGATCCCTTACGAAAAAGGGCTGTTGGGCCACAGCGACGCCGACGTGCTCACCCACGCCATCATGGACGCTCTCCTGGGGGCCGCCGCCCTGCGGGACATCGGCTACTACTTTCCCCCCGAAGACGAGCGCTGGAAGGGGGCAGACAGCATTCTCCTCTTGCAGCAGGTGGTGCAACTGGTAGGCCAAGAGGGCTGGCGCATTGCCAATGTCGATAGCGTCGTGGTAGCGGAGCAGCCTAAGCTCAAGCCCCACATCCCCGCCATACAGGCCCGCCTGGCCGAGGCCATGCAACTATCGCCCAAACAAGTAGGCGTGAAGGCCACCACCAACGAAAAACTGGGCCCCGTCGGCCAGGGAGAAGCCATGGCCGCCTTTGCCGTCGTCCTGTTGCTGGAACGCTGAGCCGCCGCTTTCTGGGAAGCACCTGGTCATCGCGCTGCCCAAGCTGCCAAACTGGCAAGCAACCGCTTCAAAAGTTTGCCCCAATTGCCGTGCAACCCCCTGCTGCCTCGATTGGGAGAGGGGCTGGGGGTGAGGGGCGCTGGCGGGCCCTTTCAAACTTGCTCGGATACTCAGCCAAGGAAATGGCAGGCCAAAACACCACCTCAACAGAGCAGCTCAAGAGAAGCCTTTTTGTTCCCCTATTCCTAGGGATCCTCCTCCTCTGGCTTGGCGCCTGTGCTGCTCCCGCCCGCCCGCCCCATCTCATTGCCACCGTTACCTCGGATCCCAAAACCTTCAACACCTATCTGGCCACCGAGAGCTCCAGCCGCGACGCCATCGCCTACCTAGAGGCGGGCCTGGTCACCCTCGATGAAGATACCCTCCTGCCCAAGCCGGAGCTGGCGGAAGGCTGGGAAGTGTCTGAGGACGGCTTGCGCTATGTCTTTACCTTGCGGGAAGGGCTGCGCTGGTCGGATGGAGAGCCTCTGACAGCAGCAGATGTGGACTTTACCTTTAACCGCATCATCTTCAACGAGCGGATCCCGACTTCTGCGCGGGATGTGCAGCGAATTGGAGAAGCTGGAGCACTGCCTCAGGTGCGGGCCCTGGACGAGCGGCGGATTGAGTTTATTTTACCGGAGCCCTTCGCTCCCTTTCTGCTGCAGGCGGGATCCCCCATTTTGCCCAAGCACATCCTCGAGCCCACCGTCGAGCAGGTGGACAGCCAGGGCAACCCCCTTTTCTTGCAAACCTGGGGTATCGACACGCCGGTGCAGGAGTTGGTGGGGGCCGGCCCCTATATCTTGCAGGAATACACCCCCGGCCAGCGGCTGGTGTACCGGCCCAACCCCTATTACTGGAAAGGGGAAGGGATCCCGCGCATTGAACGGGTAATCCTGCGCATTGTGGACTCAGAGGACACCGCGCTGCTGCAGTTTCGCTCCGGCGAGACCGACGTGTTTTCGGTGCGGGGGAGAGATTTTCAGCTCTTGAAGCGGGAAGAAGAACGGGATCAGTTCACCATCTACAATCTCGGCCAGACATTGAACAACTATTTCTTTGCCTTCAACCTCAGCCGCGCCCGTAACCCCCAGACCGGGCGGCCTTTTGTGGATCCCGTCAAAAGCCGCTGGTTTAACGATTTGAACTTCCGCCGGGCGGTGGCCCACGCCATGAACCGGCAGTTTTACGTCGATAGCGTCCTGCAAGGGTTGGGCGAGATCCAGCACTCGGTCTTCTCCCCCGCCAGCCCTTTCTACCTCAGCCCCGAAGAGGGCTTGCCCACCTACGACTACAACCCTGAAAAAGCGCGGCAACTGCTCCTCGATGCCGGATACACCTATGATGCTGAGGGCCACCTGCGGGATTCCGAGGGCAACCGTGTCCGTTTCACCTTGCTCACCAACGCCGGCAACAATCAGCGGGAGGCCACCGGCGCGTTGATCAAAGCTGATCTGGAGCGGATCGGCATCACCGTTGATTTTACCCCCATCGCCTTCAACACCCTGGTGCAGCGCACCGATAGCCGCGACTGGGAAACCCTGCTGCTGGGCTTTGGTGGCGGCGGCACCGAGCCCAACAACGGCTCCAACATCTGGCGCAGCGATGGCCGTTTGCACCTCTTCAATCTGGGAGATTTGCCCGGCAACCCGGCAGAAGGGGTTGAGGTCAGCGATTGGGAACGGGAGATCGACCGCATCTTTATTGAAGGGGTGCGGGAACTGGAGTTTGAGAAGCGCAAAGCCCTCTACGACCGGTTTCAAATCATCATTCAGGAACAACTGCCCCAAATCGGCACTTTTAACCCCCTGGTTCTCTCGGCCCTGCGCAACCGCATTCAAGGGGTGGATCCCCGACCTATTCTGGGGCCCTTGTGGAATTTGGATCAGCTCTACATTCAAGAGTAGAACTTCTGATGACGTGTCTGATGATGCATCTGATGATGTGGGATAGGGAGAGGCTGTCTGAACTGTTGAGTTGTGTCCCTATCGCCACATTTGGCAGGTGAAACTTAGTTGTAGGTTGGGTTGCGGATGTCTTGAATTTTGCAACTATTTCACCGTCAACTCCACGTCCCCCGCACTCCTGAGAATGTTGATCCCCACTCCCCCCGCTTGTAAATAGAGGCCGATGTCCAGGGATCCCTGGCCCACCTGCACATTCTCAAGAATGACATGGGGCAGCCACAGGGGCAGAGTGGGCTTGGTTAAATGTACCCGTTGAGCCAGCCCGTCGATCTCCAGCCCCAGACAAGCCTGCAGCAGCAAAAACACACTGGCCGCCGCCCAAGACTGGGGCAGACAGGCCACCGGATAAAGGGTGGGGCCCTCCCGCTGTCGCCGCCGAAAGCCACAAAACAGCTCAGGCAGCCGCTTCAGCTCCAGAAACTGGCTGGCATCGAACAGCGCTGTCAAGACCCGCACCGCTTCGCCCTTGAAGCCATAGCGAGATAAGCCTGCGGCAATCAAGGCATTGTCGTGGGGCCAGATGGAGCCATTGTGGTAGGACATGGGGTTGTAGCGCCCCTCTCCCTCCGGCACTGTGCGGATCCCCCAGCCGCTGAAGAAAGCTGGCTCCAGCAGTTGCCGGGCAATGCAGGCAGCATGCTCGGGATGGGCAATCCCCGAAAACAGACAGTGGCCCATGTTGGAGCTGCGCACCCGGCAGGGTTGCTTCTGGCCATCCAAAGCCAGGGCATAGCCCCCCAACTCTTCGCACCAGAAGTGATCCCAAAACTGCTGCTGCAGCTTTTCCGCTTGTTGTCGCAACTGGGCTGCTTGCTCTTGCCGCCCCAGCAGCTCGGCCATCTCTGCTGCCAACTGCTTAGCTTCGTAGGCATAGCCCTGCACCTCGCACAGGGCCAAGGGGGGTTCTGCCAGGGATCCGTCCGGGTAGAAGATGGCATCTTCAGAATCTTTCCAGCCCTGGTTGCGCAGGCCCCGCCGCGCCTTGCCGGCATACTCCAAAAAGCCGTCCCCGTCCGCATCCCCGTAAGTGTCCATCCAGTGCAGGGCTGCTTCGATGTTTGGCCAGAGCTGCCGCAACAGCTCTAGATCGCCGCTGCGGCGCACGTAGCGCCCTGCTAGCACCACAAACAAAGGGGTGGAGTCAATGCTGCCGAAATAATTGCCAAAGGGGATCTCGCGCGTCTTGGCCATCTCGCTGGAGCGCTGCTCATGCAGGATCTTGCCAGGCTCGGCATCGCGGCTGGGATCCACCTCCTGGGCCTGGTGGGCCGCCAGATACAGCAGCACCCCCCGCGCCAAGTCTGGAAACCACCAGAGAGTGGCCAGGGCGGTGATCAGGGCATCGCGCCCGAAGACCGTGGTAAACCAAGGCACCCCCGCATAGGGATAAAGCCCGTAGGGAGTGCGGGTGAGCATCATCAGCAGATCATCCCGTGAGGCGTTGAGCCAATCGTTAAACTGAGCATTGCCGGTGTCGATCCGGTGGGCTTGCGCCCGCAAGGAAGCCCTTTGCTCCCGCTCCGCCTGCAGAGCCTCCTGGTAGGTCAAAGGGGCGATCTCCTCCCCGCCGTAGCTGCAGATCACCCTCAGCTCCAAATCCCGTTCCTCCTGCGGGGCCAAAGGCACCCACCACTGCGCCAGCTTCTCCGACACTAGCTCCGGCGCCGGCAAAAATTGCAACTGGGTTTGCCGCTCCACTCCATCCAAGCCGCGGTAGCGGAGAACCACTCCCTCAGGGTTCACCTGGGCCGGCAGCACTTGACCCCGCTGGGCCCGTCGGATGCCCCGGATCTCAAAAATATCGGCAAAGTCCGCCTCAAAGCGCAGGGTAATCGGCACGCGAAACGGCTCCGAGCCGTAGTTGTGAATGCGAATGCGCTCGTAGGCTACGTTGTTCCACAGAAAAGTAGTCCGTAGAACATGCAGGGTATCTTGACCGATAAACTGCCCCTCTGAGGTGGTGAACTCCGGGTTGGTCAGATCCACCGCCAAAATATCTTTGTCTTCCCGCACCTCTGAGCTGAGCAGCAGGAACTGCTTTCCCTGCAAGTCCAACACCCAGCGGGACAAAAAGCGGGTGTCGTCCCGGAAGAGGCCATGATCCCGGATGCCGAGGGGGCGCATGTTCCCTCGCCGGTCAAAGATGGCAAAGCAGTTGTCATGCTTGAGAACATGAGAGCGTGCCTCCACCCAAGAGGCGCTGGCCCGGATGTAGTACTGATCTTGAATTTGGATGATGTCTTCTGCCATCTCGGTCTTCTCGATCCCTATCCAGCCGGTCTCCTACGCGAACAGCTTACTGCTATCGGTCCACTCAAAGAAGGCGAAGAAGCAGGGGCCCCCCGATGCAGCCCAGCAGCCCTAGCTGCTACTTGGCCCATCTAAGCCTTATTAAGCTGCCTTCTTCGCGACATCTCCTGCCGCTCGTTCACCAGTTGGCGGTAGAGAGCCTCGTAGTCCGACACCATTCTTTCCACGCTGAACCGCTCCTCAAACACCTGCCGCACCCCGGCTCGGCTCAGGGATCCCACCTTCTCCACAGCCTCCACTGCTTCCTCCACCGAGTCGACAATAAAGCCGGAGCGCCTGTCGGCCATTACCTCGGGTACTGAGCCAAAACGGGTGGCAATTACCGGCGTGCCACAGGCCATCGCTTCAATCATCACCAGCCCAAAGGGCTCCGGCCAGCGGATGGGAAACAGCACCGCATAGGCCTTGCCCAAAAACTCGCTTTTCTCTTGGTCGGTGATTTCCCCTATGATCTCCACATTGGGGTGGCGACTGGCCAAAGGCTTAATTTCTAACTCGTAGTACTGGCGATCCACCGCATCGATCTTGATAGCAGCCTTCAGCGGCATCCCTGCCCGCGCCGCAATTTCAATAGCCGTGTCCAGCCCTTTTTCCGGGGAGACCCGGCCCAAAAAGGCCAGGTAGTCCCCCTTTTCTGGATAGAAACGGTGGAGATCCAGGGGCAAGCCGTGGTAGACCGTCCCCACCCAGCGGGCCTGGGGCAGCGGCAGCCGCTGGGCGTTGGAGATGGAGACCACCGGAATGTCCTGAAACTCGGTGTAGAGGGGCTGCAGCTCCGGAATGTCCAGTCGCCCGTGTAGGGTGGCCAAAAAAGAAACCTGCGGGTGGCGACGGGCCAGGGCATAGGGATAGTAGTCGATGTGGCCGTGGATAATGTCAAACTCGTCGGCCATCTGAAAGGCTTTCTCCACCATCAAAATATGAGGAGCCACTGTGTCGATGGCCGTGGGATCCAAACGCAAAGCCCGCTCCCGAAAGGGGATGAGGCGAGCTTGGGTTTGGGAGTCGCCGCTGGCAAACAACGTCACCTCATGCCCCCGCCGCACCAGCTCTTCGGTGAGCCAAGACACAACTCGCTCGGTGCCGCCGTAGAGCTTGGGGGGCACACTCTCATGCAAAGGGGCAATCTGAGCAATGCGCATAGCCATCCTCCACACCGAATCATCACTGCTTAACGAAAACTTCTGCTGGCGCTCCGCCGCCGACCCTTGGGATCCCCTGTTGAGGGCACGCCATTCCTGGCTAGACTGTTCCAGAGTGAGCAGGAAAGGAGTTCAGGCTGCCGCCACCTGCCGGAGAGTTGAAGAGGCTTGAATGAGAACCCCAGCCATCACTTGCTCTTGCCCGCCGCAGCTTAATTTTCCTCCTCAGCGCTGGCTGTGGAGTTGCTTGGGAGCCATGGCCATAACGGCTCTCACGGCTGTTGCCGCTTGGGCGCGGCCAGTGCTGGAAGTACGCATGACCCTGGGTTTGCCCATCAGCCCCAACTACTGGTACATGGTAGCTCTCAGCCGGGCCGGCAGCCCTGGCCCTACCGCCAACTTGGTGGATCCCAACGTCCGTGTGGGGCTCAACGAGTACACCTTTGTGCGGGACTGGGATTACCTCATTCGGGTTACCCCCCTCAACGAAGAGTCGGTCTTGCAAGCCACCATCCAGCGGTTTGGAGAGCCGGAACGAGAGTTTGCCGTTGGCTTTAACCAGGTACGGGTTAATCGCCTTACCCGTGACCGCGATACCCTCAATTTCCAGATCGATATCTCCGAGCTGCAGGGTCTCGATGGGCGGGATCAAGATATTCAGGTGGCTCTGCTCACCGCTCGCGCCCCCTTCCGTGTGGCCCCCGAAGAGACCAATCTGGCCATTGATGCCACCCGGGGAGATTTGCCCAATTTCTATCGCCTCAGCCTGTCCAATCAGCGGCAGGTGGTTGTGGATGATCCCCAGCGACAAGAGACGGTGCGCCGCAGCCGCGAATTGATCCAACAAAGTGGCTCCGGAGCTGCCCTCACTCGCGACCTTATCGAGGGCGGGGCTTTGGAGATTTTGGCCGCCAACATCCTCACCTTCGAGCTGCGCCTGGTGGATCGCTAGAGAGGGATCTCTTCCCATCTGACATCTGCCCAAGACCGTTCTTGCAGCCCGGCAGAGCCTCAATCCCTCAATAGTCGTTCCAAGTTGCCGTGAACCGGCCCATTGGCTTCCCTCTACCCTTGGGAGAAAGGCTCGGGGATCTCAAGCGATTGGAAAAACTCCTTCTCCTGGAACGGGTGCAGGATCCAACATCACAAACAAAAACGACTCCAGCCCTGCCAGGTAGGTGAGCACCTCCTCCTGGGCCGCTTCCGGCTCTAACGTGTTGACCTGAGCTGCCTGCTCAATCATGGCCTTCACCGGCGTTGGCCCCTGCAACAGGGATCCCAACCAAGCCATCTGAGGGGCTGAGATGGTCAGGCGCCCATAGCTGGATCCCGGCCAATTCATGGCAAACTCCAGCTTCTTCTCGTAGGCTTTGGCGAAGCTTTGGCGAAATTCGACGTTGTCGGCCAGGATGGGGTTGAGCTGCACTCTGCCCCCCAGCCAATCGGCGTCGCTCCAGGGCAAGACCAAGGAAGAGCCGGGGTGTTCCGCCCAAAAGTCAATGAGGCGATGGTTGGGGTAGATCAGCTCATAAAAGTGATTCTGGTCGGCAGGCGAGAGTTTGTCCAGCTCAGCTTGCAACCAGGGGGGCATGGCCCTCTCCTTGAACAAAAGCGCCGGATCCCAGTCGGCATAGTCCACCAAGCAGACAAGGCCCAGATCGGCGTCTGCGAGCATGCGCATCAGGTCGGGGATCAGGAAGCCCTTGTCTCCTGGCAAGAGGTAGTTGGCCCGGATGTTGGTGTCGTCTTTGTAGATCTCAGGGTTCCAGCGCAGGGCTGCCCGCATTTCGTCCGAGGCCAAACTGGCCATGAATTCCCGCACCCGCTGACAGGCTTCAGGGGTGGGCAGATCAAATAGCCCCAGCAGCCGAAACGCCTCTTGCATGCGGAAGATGACCTCCCGCTGGTAGGCGTGATGTAGGTTGGCCCGCAGGATCCCGTCAGGTTTGAGAACCCGCTTGAGGGCTTTTAGCCCCGCCACCGGATCGTCCAGCAGATAGAGCACATCGTTGAGGCTGATGAAGTCAAATTCCAACCCCAACTGTTCGATATCCAACAGGTCGAGAACATACAACTCCACCTCTCCAAAACCGTGGTAGCGCAAGCGTCGCTCCGTCACCCGTACCGACTCTGCTGACAGGTCGCACACCACCAGCCGCGCCCCTGGATTGGCCTCCGCCAGGATCAACGTTTCCCAGCCAGAGCCGCAGCCAGCATTCAAAATGAGAGCGCCTTCGCTGGGCACAATGGCGCGGGTGCGGGCGTATTGGGCGGTGGTCAAACTTAGGCGGTACAACCCGTCAATGGCGTTGCGGCCCGAGGCCTCAATGGAAACATTGGGGTAGGGCAGTTCTTCGTACAGTTGCCGCAGAGATTCTGTCGAGCTGCTGGCCATGGGATCCGCTGCAGGAAGCTGCCCTTTATGCTACCCGGCATCCCTTCCCCGCAGGAATGCCTCTAAGGCAGCAGCCAGGGTTTCATTCCCCTGCAGATCCAATCCATCCGGCCTCTGGGGTGGGTGGGCGGGATCCCGCAAAAAGTCCCAGGATCCTTGAAAAAACTCCTCTGGCGAGAGAATGCGATGCCAGCCGTAGCGCTGCAGACCCTCAACCAGCAACGGCGACTCGGCAAACCCAGAGCGGGTAACACAGGCCATAGGTGTGCGGCTGCGCAGGGCCTCTGCCAAAGTGCCATAGCCCGGCTTGGACACCACCCAGCGGCAGAGGGGCATCACATCCACCGGTCGCCACACCCGCCCATCCAAAACCCGCAAGTTGGGCAAGGGGGGAGCTTCCGGATCAAAGGTGAGAAACTGCCAGTCGGGAAAATCTTGGAGCCGCTCGTAAGGAAACCCCTGCACCCCCAGCCCGCCAAAGGTGAACAAAGCCCTGGGTTGATCCGGGTGTAACCCCAACTGGGCGGCGACCTCTTCTGGTGGGTAGCGGGGATCCGATCCCGTCAGCCCCACCTCCTGCTGACGCGGAAAAGCGCTAGTGCTCCGCACCGCTGACGCGACCATGCTCTCGCTAAAGGGCAGGCGAAACAGAAGGTCACATTGCCCATAGAGCTCCTGGATCCAGGCCACAAACGGTTGAAACTCCGGGCCGTATTCTTGGTAGATGAAATCCCAGCCAAAATTACTGGCCATCCAGCAAGGGATCCCAGCAGCCTGGGCAATCGCCGCAGCAATGGGCGGCACATCCGCCAACACCAAAGGCACCCCCTGGGCTCGAATGAAATCCGCTTCTTCTCGAACAAGCTCCGCAGCGCTGGCTTTAAACGCCTTGAGGGCAGCCAACGTAGCCGGCAGATCCGCTTGCAGCCCATCCGGCTGCACCACCCCCACATCCAACGCCCGCGGCCGATGGAGAAACTTCCCCTCCACGTAACGCTCCAGGAGCCAGCGGGGAGCCGGCGTAACAAAGATGGGCAGAACATGGGGATCCCGCCGCAGCAAAGCATTCACCACTGCCGCCAGACGGGTAACGTGCCCAAACCCGTGCGCTGTTGCCGCCACATAGAGAGGAACGGGATTCATTGTGCTCTGCACCGCTAACGCGATAGGACTCCGTCCCGCTAACGCGATAGGACTCCGTCCCGCTGGCGCGAACGCAACCGCCTCAGGACAGAACAGGATCCGCGGGGGGCTTTTCCCTATGGGATCCCCACAAGTTACTCGCCAAGATCAAGCCCAGGCCCACCACAGATCCCAGCGCAATCGTCTCGCCCAACAGCACCGCAATCAACCCCAACGACAAAAAGGGCGTCACATACACCCAGTTGGCCAGGGATCCCCGGTGGCCCGCCAACTCCAAAGCCCGCAGCCAAAACACAAAAGTTAAGCCCATCTCCGCCAGACCAATGTAAGCTGCCCAACCCAGCCCCGCAACTGTCCAAGAGACCTCCTGAAACGGCAGCAGTAGCAGGCCATAGAGGCTGCCGAAGAGAAACCCCATAAACAGCTTCAGCACCGCATCTCGCCCATCCCGCACATTGAGTAGCCAATAGAGCGCCCAGAGTCCAGAGCTGCCCACCGCCAGCAGCACCCCCCAGGGATCCTCCACCTGCAAGGTGCCCCAGGATCCCCCCGTAGCCACCAGCACCACCCCCAGCAGGCTCACCCCCAAGGCCAACACCAGCCGCCAACGGAAGCGCTCTCCCAGCAGCGGCACCGCCAGAAGAGCCAGCACCAGCGGCCAAGTGTAATTCAGAGCCATCGCCGCCTGAGCCGACAGACGGTCATAAGCCTGGAACAACACCCCATAGTAGCCGAAGGGGTTGAGCAGCCCCTGAAGGGCCGACAGGCGGATTTGGGATCCCCTCTGCTTGCCGAGGAACCCTGCCCGCCCTGTAACCACCAAAACGATCCCCAGGATCAGGCAAGAGCTAAAGGCCGAAAAAATCAGCAGAACCGTCGGCGACAGGTACCGCAACCCAAACTTAAAAGCGCTGGCAGCCGTAGCCCAGCCCAAGATGGCCGCCGCCAGGTAAGCATAGGCTCGCCAGGGATCCCTAGGCATCAAAAGCTGTCGAGATGGTGCTCCGCACCGCTACCGCCGTCCTCTGGCTTCGACTTAGCTCCGGTGGGAAGGCCCAGCCGCGGTGCCACCACCCAGGCGTAGAGCAGGTAGCCCAACCCCGCCACCACCGCCCACCTGAGAACAGTGCCGAAAACCCGGAAGAACAGCCCAACCAGAAGAATACAGCCCAGAATGGCGAAGACCGTCACCAGTGGACGCCCCCAAGTCTCAATCCAAGCTCGAACGGCACTTTTCCCCCGAGACGCAACGGATGTTCCCGACTCCCGAGAGGCTGCAGCCGCCTGCTCCAGTTCACGCTCAAGCTGTTTCAGCCGTTCTTGTTCTGAGAAAGAGAGATCGGACATAGAGAGCAGTCTCCAGCGTTTCACCTCCATCTTACGAGCTGCTCCCGAAGATGGGCAGACTAAGCCCGCGCCGAAGGGATCTCCTGAACCATAGCCCGGAACACATCCAAAGCCGGGCCAGGGCGACGGTTAGGACGCGGAGCCGAGATCTCATTGGGCACAAAAGGCTTCTCCACCACCACCTTGGGCTTGTTGGCAGGAGCAGTTGCTGTAGCCGCAGGAGCAGAGCTGGGAGAAGCTGGTGCAGAACGAAAAGGCCCGGTAACAAAATCCACCAAGCCGCCGAAGAGAATGCCGAAAAAGGAGAACAGGCCGCCGAAAAGCTTCTTGAGGATACCCATGGCTCATTGCAAAGAAATGAGGTGAGAGATTGTCGAAGTTGTGAAGTTGTACAACTTGACCTTCATTATTGTTAAGAAGCAGCATCTTGGCCATGAGTAAATATGCTCTTTTTCTCAGGGATCCCCCACCCGCCTGCCCTCGGCGTCAAATTGCTGTAGGGGCAGGATCAACTCCAGCTCCTGCAGTTCCAAAGGCTGAGGGATCCCTCTACTGCGCCCCAAAGCAAAGCCATCCGCCGCTGCCGGGTTCACGTCATAGCCGATATCTGCCATTGCTTCGACGGTGAGAATGCTTAAGGGGTTGGCTACCCCCCGGTCGATGCGGCTGGTCATCAGCTCGCGGCCCAAGACGCTCTCCCGCCAATGGGAATCTCGGGATCCCTCCCCAAACTGGTTCTCCAAGGGCACAGAGGGCGCGTTTCCTCCCAGCCTAGTGAAGGCGCTGACTGCCCTAGGGCCGATAAAGCGGGGATCGTAGCCAGGGGGCGTAGGCTGATCCCGTCCCACCAAGCCCACCGTTAGCCCCTTGGGATCCCAGACGATGGGCAAGAAGCCCAAGGCATGGCCCAACTCGTGCAGGGCGGTAATGGGCAGATCCCCTCGTTCTTCCAGGGCAGATAGATTTTGACTGTTGAACAGAACTACGGAGTAAAAAGGCAGACCATTAGAGGCCCGTACAAAACAGGGAGCAGCTCCCCCCAAAATTCGCTCGTCGCCGAGATTTCTGGCCCGCACCTCCACCAACAGATCGTCGATGGGGAAATTGAGTGGCGTGCTGGGAAACCCTCGATCGCATTCGTCGGCCCGAATGGTGGTGGGGGGCAGATCCGGCTGGTCACCAACGATGATCTGTTGCCAGCGCAGAGCGGCATTGCGGATGATCGACTGCTGGGTAGGAGTGAGACTGTTGTCGGGAAAGCGAACGTCAATGGTGAACTGGGAAACAGGGGCAGTCGTTGGCGAGGGCAAAGGGGCAGGAATGACAGTCGGAGTAGGGGTGAGAACGACAGTTGGAGTAGAAGTGGGAATGACGGTTGGAATGGGAGTGGGAATGACACTCACAGAAGAGGAGCCACCACTTCCCCCGCAGGCCTTGAGCACCAGTACCAGAAGCACAGCCACCAGGGATCCAAGCAGACGCAGACCCCATACTTTCCCCAGAAGCTGTCGCTGCCCCGAAAAAACCTTCACACCACCCCCAAACGCAAAGAGCCTCACGGCCCAGTTGGATCATACCGGCTGCAACCATCCTCCCGAGCATGATTTGCGTCACACCGCACCGGTCAACTTCAAGGCCAGGAAGAGATGGGTTTGGAGGTCTATATTTTCAGGTCAGGATCTCTCAATCTGAGGAGTCGGAAGAGTTTTCCTCTTCTATGCCCCAGCCCGCAGCCAAAACATCCACCGCTGCCCGCAACGCCTGGTTATCCCCCAAGAGCTCCTCGGGATCCGAACGCGGCTCCACCAGGGGAACCAAGCGCAGAATACGTCCGTCCTGAACCAAGTCGATAACCACGCCCGGCTGCTCCTTGCCCAGGTTGGCCATCTCTTCTTCGGAAGCGGGATCCCGCAGACAGGCATAGTCAAAGCTGTTCACATTTAAGTAGAGGCTACGGTTTACCACCAGTGTGGCAGCAGTGGGATCCTGAAAAACATCCACCACGCAGCCTTCCCCTTGCTTCCGCACTGAGCCATCGACGATATCGAAGTAGCGAACACGGGCCAAATCGGATAGGAGTCGGTAAATATCCCGCTTGTTCACCAAAGTTCCCGTATTCACAATACAGGGGGCACAGGGATGAGTGTCTGTCATAGAGCAGTCGGTCTCGAAAGGTCAACAGATTGAGAGTAGGCAAAAGGAAAGCAACATCAACAGTGTCTGCAAACTATCTCCGAAAACATCAGTCCTCGGCAATTCTAGGCGCGGTTATGGTTGACAAGCAACAGGTATCCGTAACTTTACAAAAACTTTAATCAGCTAAAAAAGAGAGAAGTAGCCTGCCCTGCTTTATCCAGTTAACCCAGTGCAACAACAGAACAACTCGCTCCATTCCGCCTACCCAGGGCTCAGACTGCTCTCAAGGCAAAATCAATCCATAGCTTTGCTTCTATCGACTTTATCACAGCCTTCCAAAAAGGGCACAGGCCACTACAAGGTGCAATCTCCAGACAAAAGGGACAGAGGCTGTCCGGCAGGATTCTACCTGCATCTTGTGGGAAGGCAAGTAGCTGAGCAGCTTTAGACTCTAGATATTGTAGATAGATATTGTAGATGAACCCCGAACAGACCGTCTTCGATTCAGAACTCTCCCCTTGGCTTCTTAGGAAGGATAGCATAGGGTACCAAGCCCGCTGCCTGAGAAAGTGTTGACTTTCCACCAGAGACGACTTCTGCCATGGCAACCACTCCCCAACGCCAGACTCTGCCGGTTGTCGATTTTGCCGCCTTTCAGAAAGGAACGGCAGGTGAGCGGGAGCAGTTTGTCCGCCAGGTGGGGGAAGCCCTGCAACAGATTGGCTTTTTTGCCTTGGTTAACCATGGCCTATCGCCGGAATTGATCCGGGAAGCCTATGAAGCCGCAGAAGCCGTTTTTCTTTTGCCAGAGCCAACCAAGAGAGCCTATGAGGATCCGGCGCTGCTGGGGCAACGAGGGTACACCCCCTTTGGCAAAGAACACGCTAAAGATCATCCCTATCCTGACATGAAAGAGTTTTGGCACATCGGGCGCGAAGGGGATCCCCACCTTCCTGCCAACATCTGGCCTCGGGAGGTGCCCCAATTTCGCAGGGTGATGGTAGAGCTGTTCGCCCAACTGGAAACCTGTGCCCAGGGCCTGTTGCAGGCGGTCTCTCTGTATCTGGGGGAGCTTGCCGAATACTTGCCCAAAGCGGTGGAAGGAGGAGCCAATCTCTTGCGGGTGATTCATTATCCGCCGATCCCTGCTGAAGCCCCTCCCCAGAGTTTACGAGCTGCAGCCCATGAAGACATCAACTTGATTACGCTCTTGTGTGAAGCCACCGCACCAGGTCTAGAGCTTCTGCAACGAGATGGATCTTGGCTGCCCATTTCGGCCCTCCCTGGTCAGATCATTGTCGATGCTGGGGATATGCTGCAAAACCTCACCAATGGCCTGTTGCGCAGCACCACCCATCGGGTGACCAACCCCGACAACCCTCAAGAATGCCGCTTTTCCATTCCCTTCTTTGTGCATCCGCGGCCAGAGGTGGATCTCACGCCCTTGCCGACTTGTGTGGCCCGCACCGGCGGGATCCCTCGGTTCCCTTCCCTGACTGGCGGAGAATACTTGGCCCAGCGGTTGAGGGAAATTGGCCTGGCCGAGGCAGGATCCCCGCCCCAGCATTGATCCCAACTGGGGGTCTCTATGTTTCGGATCCCGGCCTTGCCCTACGAGTATGAAGTTCCCAGCCTGTCTCAGTTGGCCCTGGTGATCATCGATATGCAGCGAGATTTCCTGGAACCAGGCGGCTTTGGGGAGATGCTGGGCAACGATGTCACCCAACTGGGATCCATTGTGCCCACCCTGAAGGGGCTGCTGGACTTTTTTCGTCAAAAGGGCTTAACCGTCATTCATACCCTGGAGGGTCACCAGCCAGATCTCTCCGATTGCCCGCCCAGCAAGCGCAAACGCGGCAAGGGATCCCTGACCATTGGGGACGAAGGCCCTATGGGGCGGATTTTGATTCGGGGAGAGCCGGGCAACACCATCATCCCTGAGCTTGCTCCGCTTGCGGGAGAGATCGTCATTCCCAAACCCGGCAAGGGGGCTTTCTACGCCACCGAGCTGCAAGCAATCTTGCAAAAGCGCGGCATCACCCACCTGCTGTTCACCGGGGTAACCACAGAAGTCTGCGTGCAAACCACAATGCGCGAGGCCAATGACCGCGGCTATGAGTGCCTGCTGGTGGAAGATTGCACCGCCAGCTACTTCCCAGAGTTCAAGCAAGCCACCCTGGAGATGATCCGGGCGCAAGGGGGCATCGTCGGCTGGACGAGTTCTGCTCAGAACATCCAAAAAGCGTTATCGGGTTTACAGTGAGTGTGAATAACCCAACAAGCGTGAGGCTGAACCGATGACACTGGCTCAGGAGGCAACTGCCCAAGTCCCCGCCTTTTGCGAAGGGATCCAGTACTTCGGGGATCCCTGGCCGGAATTTGACCGCCTGGGCCAGGCCCCTGCAGTGGATGCCGGCACCGGGAAACTGAGGGATCCCGGCAGTCGTATGGCCGCCTACCAAACCTTGCTCTATGCCGATGCCTTGCGCTACCTCACCCTGCAAATGACCGCCAGCAAAGCCTCAGGCCACCCAGGGGGATTTGCCAGCCAAGCAGAAGCCTATGCCGCTCTGGTGTACCTGGGCCAGAAGAACATCCCCACCGAAGTCGGGCACCACGCGCCGGGCTTTTACGCGGCCATGTTTTTGGATGGATCCCTGGCCGAGATGGGCATCCACACCGTCTCCGACCTACGGGCCCGTTTTCGAGAGCGGGAAGGGCTGTTGGGTCACCTATCCGGCTACATTCCCGGGCTGCTGGCACCGGCTGGGCCGCTGGGGCAAGGACAACACTTTGCCATGGCAGGAGCCCTGCTCTATCCAGATCGCCTCTTCCCGGTCACGATTGGGGATGGCGGCCTGGGGGAGCCCTATGTGATGAGCTCCATGATTCACTTCCACACGGCTTTCCCGCAGCGCACCAACTTCCTGCCGGTGCTGGTCTGGAACGGCTACAGCCAAGAGCACCACAGCATGATCTCCACCGCCAGCAACGCCCAGATGGCCGAGTATTGGCGGGGCAACGGCTTTGAGGAAGTGGTGTTGGTGGATGCCAAGGACTTCGACGATGCCCAGCAGCCCGGCCCCTATGTCGATAGCACTCAGTTTTCCCTAGAAGCCCGCCTTGCCTTTGCCCAAAGGGTGCTGATCGAAATGGAGCGAGCCATCCAATCAGCCCTGAGCGGACAACTGACCGTTTTCATCCTCAAACAACTGAAGGGGGCTGGGGTACATGCCAAGGGATCCAAGTCCCACAACCTCTACGGCCACCACACTCTGGATCACCCGGACATTGTGGCGGCTCTGCGGGCGCGGGCCTTACATCCGGCAGCTTGGGCCCTGGTGCGACAAAACTGCCAACGGGCAGCCGGGGGGCCAGCCGCCAAGGTGGCGGTTACAGAGTTCGTTCGGCCTTTGCCGCCTTTGGGATCCCTGAACCTGACGGAGTTTCCCCTAGGGGACAAGCAGGTTTCCACCACGGCCATCGGATCCCTCGTGGTGCAGGTGGGGCAGAAAGATCCCGACTTTTTGGTGGCCAATGCCGACGGCAACGAAGCTTCCGGCATTGCCAATGTGAACCAAGGTCTCAAGGTGATTCACCCCACGGTGGATCCCCTCTACAACCAACAGCCCCAAGGCCAGGTCTACGAACCCCTGAGCGAAGATGCCTGCGCGGGGCTAACGGCGGGCCTAGCCCTCTTCGGCGGACGCTCCCTGTGGTGCTCCTACGAGTCCTTTGCCGTCAACGGCCTACCCATCTGGCAGACGGTAACCCAAGCCATGGCGGAGCTGCGCCGGCCCACCCCCTCGGCCATTGCCCTCTTCACTGCCGGCGCTTTGGAACAGGGGCGCAACGGCTGGACCCACCAACGCCCGGAAATTGAAGCCTACCTGGCAGCTATGATGCGCAACGGCAACATCTTTCCCCTCTTCCCGCCGGATGCCAACTGTGCCCAAGCTGCCTACGAATGGGCCCTATCCACCTGCAACAAAGGGATCCCTATCATCGCCAGCAAAACTCCCCTACCCATCCGCACCACCCTAGAACAAGCTCGCCAAGCAGTAGAGCAAGGCTGCACCGTCCTTCAGGAACTTCCTGGATCCCGCACCGTCGTCTTTGCCGTGGTGGGGGATATGATTCTCCTGCCCGTGTTCGAGGCGGCTGAGCAGCTCCAAGCCCAAGGGATCGGCTGCAAGATCGTCTCGGTAATTAACCCCCGCCGTCTGTATCGCCCCGGCGACGTGGCTTGGTCCACCTGTGCTCAGCCAGATGGGGAATTCATGTCCGACCAAGAATTTGCCGCTTGGTTTGCCGGCGAGGCCCTCATCGGCGTAACAGGCGGATCTAGCCTGATGCTCGAACCCTTGATGTTGCGCTATGCCGGCCCGCGGGATTTCTTCGCTTGGAAACGCGGCGAAACCACCGCCACCCCCGCCGAATTGATG
This sequence comes from Thermostichus sp. OS-CIW-30, assembly GCF_054060215.1. NCBI lineage: Bacteria > Bacillati > Cyanobacteriota > Cyanophyceae > Thermostichales > Thermostichaceae > Thermostichus > Thermostichus sp. OS-CIW-30. Next base: position 91,048 of record NZ_JBSSCZ010000009.1, read on the forward strand.
GACTACAACGGCCTGACAGCCCAAGCACTAGCAGAACGAGCCAAGCAACTGCTATGCTGAGGGCGAGCTTTTAGCTTGGTTAGCATTGTCCACCTTATTTTTTCCTATTTTTTCCTATGACTGCGGCTAGCTCTCTCCGAGAGAAGCTTGAGAGGATATCTCCCACCGAGAGGGTAGAGCGAGTTGTTGTCCAACACTTTGCTTCTCCTCTCCTGCAGGCGCTTGGCTTTGACGACTTGGAAATTAGATATGAATTCGAGACAGGTTGTGGCCAGGTCGACCTCGCCGCAAGAAAGAACGAAGATCCTGAAGATACTTTCTTTAACTCCCAAAGGAACCCCTACTTGCTTTTGGAGGCAAAATCCAGAGTAGTCAACCTCAAAGAAGGATCTTACTATAGGGATGCAGTTTGTCAAATAGAAAGCTACCTGCTCGGCGAGAACTGCAAATCTGCAAAATGGGGAATTATCACCAATGCAAACAACATCCAGATCTGGAGGAAGCATGGAAAAGTCGTCCACCCTGCTACAGCAAACTTCTCCATTAATCCAGATAACATTGAGAGCATAGTGCGTAACTTGCGAGACAAGATAGAAAACTATGAACGCGCTCTGACTGTATGCGTGTATAACAATAAAGGGGGCGTAGGCAAAACAACGACGGTCATTAACCTTGCAGCAGCACTAAAAACCAAGGGAAAAAAGGTCTTAGTTGTTGACTTTGATTCTCAGGGTGATCTGACAAGAAGTTTGGGAGCCACTCCTGGAAAAATTACACTGACGCAATGTTTAAAGGATCCCAAAATAGACATCCATGCCATTGTCCAAACATATAGACTCAAATATAGACTCAAAGGCAAGCAGACTACCCTTCCCATCTTCGACATTATCCCAAGAGACCCTGAGCTGGAGACGTTGACCGACAGCCAGTCGCTAGCATATATCCAAAAGGGAACCCGACGCCTTCGAGATCTGATTGCCCCTCTTCGCAATGAGTATGATTACATCCTAATCGACTGCCCAACTCAATGGCTTTACTTCAGCCAAAGTGGTGTTTTTGCTGCCGATGTTATTTTGATACCTACCCGCCCCGACGATCTGTCTTCCCTGAATAATGCTGCTAGAGTAATCACCAGCTTTGTTCCAGAAACTGCTAAGTCACGACAGGATGGCGGCCCCAGGACTTTGCCTATCTTTTTCAACGGCGTTTCTTCGGGAAGTGAATACACTATTCAACTAGCTAACGAAGAGATAGGTAAGCTTATCGACCAGGAGAAAAGTGTAGATCTACGTCCATATTTCTGGCCGCATTTTAAGAAAGGTAATGAAAACAAAAGCATTTTTAGGATACCTGACTATGCAGTGATATCCTCTGCAAGCTTTGATCGAACTCCTGCCGTCTTTAGGGACAGGAGAGTTTTAGAATACTACCAGAGTCTTGCCCGTGAGTACTTTATCGATGAGTGAGTTTTCAGATCTAGGTAGGTTGGTTAACTTACCCCTTGAGAGCATTACGCCCGCCGATGGGTTTTCTGCTCCCTCCTTCCTTGTTGCCGCAGCCGCAGATCAGCTAAGGGCGACAGGAGGACACAACTGGGTTCCTCTGCTGGTGGTCGAGGCTGGCGACTATCAGTACAAAGCCATTGGTAACCATTTTGTCTATGCAGTTGCTCGAGAGGCGGGGCTGGAGAGGCTATGGTGTATCGTTGTCGATCCTGATCCAGAGCAGGTTAAGCAGGCCCAGATTCTCGCCAAAGAAATTGTTCCGAAGGTAAATTTGACCAATACATCGAGAGAGACTATCTTGGCTGCGCTAAGATACCTAGCCGAGCGACCCAGCAGTCCCCTCAAGGGAGTCGATGTAACCATTGCAGCTGCCCGGATTGCAGAGGCGGATAGAAGTTGGTGGCAGGACTTAACCCCCATAACCAAGCTTGGGTGCAAAATTACGCGAGGCAAAAAACTGGATGCCCTATCGGAAGTATTTTTCGTAACTCCTACAGCGTTGCCCCCTACTCTGAAGAAATCATCCAAGAGATCTGCGGCATCCGCTGGCGCGAAGAAAGCGACCTCAACTCGCTCGCGGAAAACAACAGAGGGAGAGAGCTGAAAGGGATCCCTTCAAAAACATATTCTCCTCTCCACATCACCGAGGCCCGACTCCGCTTGCTGTGGGATGCCTGCCTCAAGCCTCCCTTTGAATGGCTACTGCCACCCAAACAGCCTTGGCCGCTCTCAACAACAGCCTCCATGGCAGGTATGCTCTGCTTACCTAGGACGACCGGATCCATCTGGAGCTCATGCACAGGACGATCACCAGCATCTTGGAGATCGACCTGACCCAAACCGTCCGGTATTATCTTGACCACAGGGATCCCCCCCTTATTGCCTGGATCCTGGGCCGTGATCAAGCGCTCCAGACCTGTTGAAACCTCATATTGTTCAGGGTCAGGCCCCATTGGGATCCAACGCTGCCACAGATCCGAGGCTTTGTAGCTACAGAGTTTGAGGACTCGATAAACTTATGAGGTCGAAGCTCAACGGCTGGAACCGGTAGGATTGACTTATCTTTGGCCAGTGTCCTGCTAGGAATGGATTATGGCGCTTTACAACTGCGACTTTTATGCCTGGACACAAGAACAAGCCGCGCTGCTGAGATCGGGGCAATGGGATCGATTGGATATTCCCAACTTGGTGGAGGAGATTGAGGCTTTGGGCAGGCAAGAACGCCGCGAATTGGTGAATCGGCTAGGGATCCTGGTGGGCCATCTGCTAAAGTGGCAGTTTCAGCCTCAACAACGAAGCAAAAGTTGGACAGCCACAATCATCGAACAGCGGCAAGAAATCCAGGAGTTAATTGCGGATAATCCCAGCCTTAAGTCTTATCTGGTTGAAGCAATAGAAAAAGCTTATCAAAAGGGCATACTGCTGGTGGCTAAAGAAACGCCTCTATCTCTGGACGATCTGCCTGCCCAGTGCCCCTACACATTGGATCAGGTGATGGATCCCGACTTTTACCCCGAACAGGAGAATTCCCAGTGACGCTAGACCTCGATACTTATGCCCATACTTAAGAAGGCGATGGCACTACATGAACTTTGCTAGCTTTGCTCCTTGTGTTAACTCTGCTGGCCCTAGCAGCTCAATTTTCTCACTCCGATGTTAGATGCTCTCTTCAAAATAATCACTATCAATCTTCTTTACCGGATACAATGAAACTGTAGATACGCCAACGTCGTGCTCAATCATTAGATTTGTTAGTTGTTCGCCGTCAATCAAAACAATCTTACTGCCGATCTGCGAAACGTAGCTGCTAGCGTCTTCAGTAAACCTGGAGGTAGTGATAAAAATACCCTTGTTTGCTCTTTGAGCCTGTAAAGCACCCACAAACTGCATGACATCAGGACGACCTACCGGATTGCTATCCCAACGCTTTGCCTGAATATACACAACATCAAGACCGAGTTTGTCCTCTTTGATGATCCCATCAATTCCACCATCGCCACTCTTGCCAATTGCTTTGCCTGCATCTGCCCGTGAGCCTCCGTAGCCCATTTTAACCAGCAGCTCCACAACAACCTTTTCGAAGAAGGCGGGCGATACTTTCTTTAGCTTGGCAAGCAGTTCATCAGCCAGTTTGTCACGGAGACTTTCATATGCAGCTTCTAACTGTTCTAATGGTGTCGCTGCCGAAGTCTCTGATAAAGCTTTTTGTTTGCTTGCCTTGTTGCTGCTTCTTGTGTCTTTGGGCCCCTCAAATTCTCGGAATTCAGGATATTGCCTGAGTAACTCTACATTGATGGTTTTGGGCTGTTTTTCAAGAAGATCTCTTCCGCGGTCAGTAATTTGGTAGAATCCTCTGCGCGTTGTTTCCAGCAGCCCTGCCTTTTTCATATAAGTTGCAGCCCAGCCGACGCGATTGACAAAGGTTGGCTGTACACCGCTCGGCAGCATCTCCCTGAGATCGTCCTCTGTGAGGCCCAGTTCCTTTGCCAGAACTTCAACAGCTTCGCTGGTTGATATTTCGGTTTCTTTACGTGCTGCAAACTGGAGAAGTGGCAACATCAAGCTCTGATAATCGGGAACGGCCATTTGTAGAACCGATGTGAAGACAGGGATCCCAAACCGAAGTAGGTTCCACCCATAACTTTACGCCAACCCTCTGCTGCAAGCCAGTTAGGGTATCCGCCAGGCCGGGAAGCCTCTGAAAAAAGAAAGTTTGACGTGGATGGCTCAGGCGTGATTTGAACACGCGACCAAGGGCTTATGAGTCCCCTGCTCTACCGCTGAGCTACTGAGCCAGGATAGTGCTTAACTAGAATAGCACTCTTGGTCCGGAACTGCGCCTCAGAAAATCCCCTCAGCCCCCTCTCGGGAAGAAGCCCCAGACAAGGCAATGCCTATCGGCAGGCCAGGGCAGCTTCGTAAACCCGTCGGTTGGCCGCGAGAGACTTCTCCAAATCCACCAGTGGGCGAGGGTAGTCCACCCCCAATCGGACTCCAAATTGCTTCTGCTCGGCAGCAGTGAGGCGATAGGGCTCGTGGATTTTATCCCCCGGGATCCCGGCCAATTCCGGCAACCAGTGGCGCAGATAGTCTCCTTTGGGATCGTACTCGCGAGATTGTTTGGGGATGTGGAAGTAGCGGAAGCCACGGGCATCATTCCCTACGCCGGCGGTGTAGTTCCAATTGCCGTAGTTGCTGGCCACGTCGTAGTCGATGAGCAACGACTCAAACCACTCAGCGCCCATGCGCCAGTCGATGCCCAGGTTCTTGGTCAAAAAGCTGGCCACATTCTGCCGTCCCCGGTTGGACATAAATCCGGTAGCCGCCAGCTCCCGCATGTTGGCATCCACCAAGGGGTAGCCCGTCTCACCCCGACACCAAGCCTGAAAGCGCGGCCAATCCTGCTGCCAAGGGATGGGGATCCCTTGGATCCCAGAAGGACGGAACAGTTTGGCGCCGTGCTTGGCCAAGATAAAGCGAAAATAATCCCGCCACAGCAGCTCAAACACCAGCCAGTAGGTGGACTCATTGCGCACCCGCTCCTGCTCGTAACGCTTGACCTCGGCATAGACGGTGCGAGGGGAGATGCAGCCCAGGGCCAACCAAGCAGAAAGCCGGGAGCTATCGTCGGGATCCAACATGCCGTTGCGGGTTTCTTTGTAGATGCGCAGCCGATCCAGATCCCAAAAGTAGGTTTGCAGGCGGGCATGGGCAGCAGTGCTGCCGCCGGTGTAGGTGAAGCGGGCCCGTGGATCCCTAGCAGGTGAAGATAGCCCCAGCGAGGCCAGGGTGGGCAGAGGGCCGGGATCCAAACCCGATGGCAGGGGGGGGATCGAGGGAATGGGCAAGGGATCCCGGATGGGGGTGCTTCCCTCGACTTGCTTTCGAAAGCGGGTGAACAGCTCCGGCAGTTGCGAGAGACAAAAGGGGAGATCCTCAGGGTGATAGAGGGTATGGCCCCAATCGACCTGCAGCCGGATCCCCAGAGACCGCAAAGCCCGCTCAACAGCAGCCGCCACCTCCTTCTCCTCGGTGCCCACCTCTTCATGGGCATAGACCGCCTCGACCCCCCACTCCTGTGCCAAGGTGGGGATCACCTGTTCTGGCTGTCCCTGGCGGATCACCAAATCCGAGCCGCGCGACCGCAACTGCTGCCGCAGATCTGCCAAACTCTCCAGCAAAAACTGACCGCGGAAAGGGCTGGTTCTGGGGCGGAGCCCAAGGGAAGTCTCGCCGAACTGGCGGGGATCCAAGCAATACAAGGGGATCAAAGGGGATCCCTGTTGGCAGGCCCGCGTCAGCGGCTGGTGATCCAGCAGGCGCAAGTCGGTGCGAAACCACAGCAGTACAGTCATTCTGCAGCTACCCTACACGGATCCCGCGGACTCAGACTTGGACACCCGAACCCCAGCTGGACGCCCCAGCTCAGGGCTGGGAACAAAATGAGGCACATCGGCAGCCGGGATGTGAACAGGGGCCTTGGTGCGCGGATGATAGGTTTGCCGGGCGGGACGATGGCGCAGCGAGAACGTGCCAAAGCGAGCCAGCCGCACGGATCCCCCCTGGGCCAGGCATTGGCTAATGCTGTCCAGCATAGCCTCCAGAGCAGCAGCAGCCATTTCCACGGTCAGGCCATCCACCTGCGCGGCCATCTGGCGGGCCAGCAAACGGCGAGTCAAATGAGGAGGAGAAGCCACCAACCGACCCTCTAGACAACAGAACACAGACAGGGGCTTAGAGCACCTCCAGTTCACTCTCGAAAAACCAATGTCGAGAGCGATCGGGAAACTCCAGAATGTAGCCGACACCGCTGCCATCGACCACACGCCGTGCCAGCACCACAGCCTCTTTGCCCACCAGAGCGCTGAGGTTTTCTTGTCCGCGATCCTGGACAGAGCGAACTTTGACCTTATTTCCAACCTTGATCGCCATAAAACCGCGAAGAGACTTACCACTCAAGATGGTACGGCAAAAGTCCCCTTGCCGAGCTCCTGCCGCACCTCTGCTGGGGTTGACCCCGATGGGATTGCTAGAATGGGGTCAGAGTGCCGTGCCCCAGGGAAGACTGCCTCCGTGATTGCCCTTTCCCTCAAACCCGCCCACTGCTCCTGGAGCGTTATCAGCTTTCCCTCCACCCTCTACACGCAGCCTGTCCTCGATCTCTTGATCTCAAAAGTCCCTCCTGCCTGGAGAGCGGAAATACGTTTGGGCCTACAGGAAGCAATCATCAATGCCGTCCGCCACGGCAACGGCCTCGACCCCAACAAGAAGGTGATCATCGAGTACGCCAGCTCGGAGCCCTTTTACCAATGGCTGGTGCGAGATCAAGGGCCCGGCTTTTGTCCCCAAGAGAAGCTCCACCGATGCCAACATAACATCTTGGAAACCGAAGAGTCGGGCCGAGGAATGCTGCTGCTCACCCAAATCTTCGACTTTGTGGAGTGGAATGAAACAGGCAACCAGGTCTACCTGGCCAAATACATCCACGCCAACTGCCGGGATCCCTGGATAGTCTGACCCTCAATACCACTCCCAAAACAGCTTGCCCATTTGGGTAATCTGGCAGCCCCGATCGGGGTAGGGAGCTTCAGAAACCGCTAGGGCTGTGGTGGCGAAGGCAAAGCGCGTGGATGACCAGCGGGATCCCTTAGCGCTCCGCGCCGCTGACGCGACCGGGTCGGGCAGCTCGCTTTCCAAGAGCAACCCCAGGGATCCATAGCCATAGCCCAAATTGCGGTGGGGCAGGGAAGCCACCAACTTGCGCCAGGCGCGATTTGCACTCAAGGGGGGATCCGCGAGGGCCGTCTCCAGAGCCCCCAAAGAAGAGGCCAGGTAGGAATAGCCTTTGCGATCGGCATGATACACCTGTGCCGGCAGCGGGATCCCTGGCAGCGTTAGCGCTCCGCGCCGCTGACGCGACTGGGGGAGAGCCTCTGCCGCCTGCAATGACGCGGATCCTCCTTTCCCACTGACTTCCAGCGGCTCGCCTGCCAACACAGGGATCTCCGGTCGATGGATAGAGCGGTAAGGACTCCGTCCCGCTGTCGCCACCGGCGGGGGTTCTGACGGCAAGGACTCCGTCTCCCCCGCAGGAGTGGTCGGTTGGGCCCAGGCAGTGGCGGTGCCGCGCTTCGTTGCCAGAGAGATTACCTGCCAGCCTTGGGCGCGTGCCCGCTCATCCAAGTCGAAATAAGGACTCCGTCCCGCTGTCGCGACCGACTCATCCGGCAGCTTACCGACCCACAGCCAGGCTGGATCCCCGTCGCCGGGCAAAAGGGCAAAGGCAAACTCTCCCCGTTCCGGCAACAGACGCTGCCAGTCCAGCGCCACCTGAGATTGCAAGCGCTGCAGCCACTGGCCGGGATCCACCCGCAATCCCAGGGGATTTAGGGGCTGGATCTGCCCCAGGCTCTGCCAAACTGAGGCCAGATTCTCTCCGGAAATCAGCGCCAAGGTCTCATCCGGCAGATGTTGAAGGATCTGCGGGCGAAAGGCTTCTGCCGCCGGCAAGGAGAAGCCAGCGGGCGCATGCCAGAGGGCAGCACTTTCGGCCACCAAGCCCTGGAAGTTCACCCCCAACCCCAGCCCTACCGCCTGCAACGTCAGCCCGTCTGGAGAAACCGCCTCTGGATTCTGCCAGAAGGCCCAACCCACATGTGCCTCCCGCAGCGGCTGGATCACCCGCCGAAACAAGGGCTGAGCCACCAGAGACAACTGCGGCAACTGCCAAGCATCGATTGCAGCCCGAATGGCAGCAGGCTGCTCCGCCAGCAACACGTATTGCTCGCCGAAAACGGCTGCCGAGAAACCCTGCAGGCCCGGAATCGGGCTAGACACCACCTGAATGCCCTTGTAAGTGTCCACCTGCACCGGCCTCCCGGCCAAGCTCTGCCGTTCCCACAACAGGTTCAGCTCAAACTGAGAGAGCGCCGCATCCCGCGTTTCCAGGGCAACCAAAGTGCCCCACTCCGGCAAACTGGCCAAGAGGGTACTCCTCCCCAGCCAGGGCCGCACCTCCCGCTCAAAATCAAGGGATCCCCCGGCCAGCAAGGATCCCAGCCAGCCTGGGCCTTCAGGGGAGAAAAACTTTTGCCACTGCTGACGGGCAGCGCGTCGCTGGGGGGCAGGAGTTGCCGCTTGCCAAAACGCTTGCACCTCGTCCAGGGGAACAGCCAACACCAGCAGCGCTTGTGCGGAGCGAGGGGCCAAACCCACAATTGGCGGCAGTTCCGGGTGGGCCAGCAACAAAGCCACCGGACTGCGGGTGAGCAGCCATACGACAACCCACACCACCATGGCGGCCAGAAGACCCAACCCGATTAGGATCCCGCGCAAGAGTTGCCGTCGTCCCATATCTCAATCTCTGCACCGAGGGAGACATGGCTCGGACACCCAGGCCCTACTGCTCTGCACTGCTGGCATGAACAGGCCTAGTGAAGAAGCGCTGCCCTCAGTCCTGCATGATAAAACCTTACCATGGAACAGAGGCTAACCCTGGTGTGCCAGCTGGAGCCCACCGCTGAGCAGGCGGCCAAGTTTAGAGGCACCCCACAAGCCTTTGTGATCCGCACTACCATTCCAAACCAACGTGCAGATCAGCCCTGCCTTGACCAGCCCGGCAGCTATCTAGGCCCATCCGAAAGTCAAACCCATGTCAGAGTTTCAACTGGTTTCTCCCTATCAACCCACCGGAGATCAACCTAAGGCAATTGCCGGCTTGGTGAAGTCGATTTCAGAAGGCCATCGTTTTCAAACCTTGCTGGGAGCAACCGGAACCGGCAAAACGTTTACCATCGCCCATACCATTCAGCAGGTAGGCAGGCCCACCTTAGTGATGGCCCACAATAAGACTTTGGCAGCACAACTGTGCAATGAGCTGCGGGAGCTTTTTCCTCACAATGCCGTTGAATACTTCATCAGCTATTACGACTACTATCAACCGGAAGCCTATGTTCCCAGCACCGATACATACATTGCCAAATCTTCTTCCATCAACGATGAAATCGATATGTTGCGGCACTCGGCTACCCGCTCTTTGTTTGAACGGCGAGATGTGATTGTGGTGGCCTCGGTGAGCTGCATCTATGGTCTGGGCATGCCAGAGGAGTACCTGAAGGCTTCCATCCCCTTCAAAGTCGGCCAGGAGATTAACCAACGGGATGTCCTGCGGGATCTGGCCAGCATCCAGTACGAGCGCAATGACCTGGAGCTGGTGCGGGGGCGATTTCGCCTCAAAGGGGATGTGCTGGAAATTGTGCCGGCCTATGAGGATCGGGTCATTCGCATCGAATTTTTTGGCGATGAGATCGAGGCCATTCGCTTAATTGATCCGGTTACAGGTGAGATTTTGAACAGCCTCAGCGCCCTCAGAGTTTATCCTGCTCGGCACTTTGTAACGCCGGAAGCACAATTGGAGCGGGCGATCCTCAATATCGAGCAAGAACTGGAAGAGCAACTGGCCCTCTTTCGCAAAGAAGGCAAGCTCCTGGAAGCCCAACGCCTAGAGCAGCGCACCCGCTACGACCTAGAAATGCTGCGGGAGGTGGGCTATTGCAATGGGATCGAAAACTACTCTAGACATTTAACGGGACGCAAAGCAGGAGAGCCCCCCGCCTGCTTGGTGGATTATTTCAAGGCCGACGATTGGCTGTTGGTGGTGGATGAGTCCCACGTCACTGTGCCCCAAATTCGCGGCATGTACAATGGCGACCGTGCCCGCAAGCAGGTGCTGGTAGATCATGGTTTTCGCCTGCCCAGCGCCCTCGACAATCGCCCCCTCAAAGCCGAAGAGTTTTGGGCCAAAGTTCATCAGTGCATCTTTGTTTCGGCTACTCCCGGCAACTGGGAACTAGAGCAGAGCGAGGCCCAATTTGAAACCCTGGTGGAAGATGGCAAGACCTTGAAGTTTTATGTGCAGGGCAGCGGTCGGGTTATCGAACAGGTGATTCGGCCCACTGGGGTGGTGGATCCTGAGGTGCATGTGCGCCCCACGGCTGGGCAAGTGGACGATTTGCTGGGAGAAATTTACTTGCGATTGGAACGCTCTCGGCAGGGATCTGCCGAACGGGTGATCGTGACCACCCTCACCAAACGGATGGCAGAGGACCTCACGGAATATCTCCAGGAGCGAGGGATCCGAGTTCGCTATTTGCATTCCGAGATCACCTCGATTGAGCGAATTGAAATCTTACAAGATTTTCGAGAAGGGGCCTTTGACGTGTTGGTGGGGGTCAACTTGCTCCGGGAAGGGTTGGACTTGCCAGAAGTTTCTTTGGTGGCCATTTTGGATGCCGACAAAGAAGGGTTTTTGCGAGCAGAGCGCTCCCTGATTCAGATGATTGGGAGGGCAGCACGAAATGTCCGCGGTATGGTGGTGATGTACGCCGACACCATGACCAGCAGCATGGCCCGGGCCATTGCCGAAACCCAGCGTCGCCGCGAAATTCAATTGCAATACAACCGCCAACACAACATCACGCCCAAGCCCATCGTCAAGAAAAACAGCAATGCCATCTTGTCTTTTTTGGCCATCTCCCGCAAACTCAGCAACCCAGATCTGGAAAAAGCCTTTCAAGCTGCGCAAGAGATCCCTCTCTCCGAGATTCCGGAGCTGATCGGCCAACTGGAACTCAAGATGAAAGAGGCCGCCAAAAACCTAGAATTTGAGGAAGCCGCCCAGCTACGAGATAAAATCAAAAAGCTACGTCAACGCCTTCTAGGCCACCCTCAGGGCACCTAAAATCCTTGCTCAGATCGGCCAAAATTGAGGTCGGCTTGTGCCACCATGAGCTTGCGGGGCAGCACCAGGGATCCCCAATTATCGATGGGCGTTCGTATCAAACCGGCCATGCAGGACTCTGTCCCATTTCGGCGAGCAGTTCTCTTGATTGGGCTGGCGGTGGGGATAGGTCTCTGGCTTACCCCTGCCGTTGCCTCTGCCCCTTCATTGGCCCAAGCCCTTGAATTTCGGGATCCCAACTTTTTCCTGACGGATCCCCGACCCACACCGGCTGAAGCGCCAACTCCTGAGGGATCCCCTGCTCCGGCTCCCAGCCCAGTCGGGATCCCTTTGACCGGCCAAGAGGGCACAGAAGTGCTGGTCGGGAACATACCGGTGTTCCGCCTGCAGACGGCAGACTACCCCAGCGATGTGCGGGCCGACAACGTTCGGGCGATCATCGAGCGCTTTCTCGAAGAAGGGCAGTTGCCACAGCCAGAGGTACGGGTAGCCCAGGATGCCAATGGGCAATACATCTTACGCCTGGGGGAAAGAGGCCGCTTTGAGGCCACCCAACGGTATTTGTTTACCGTCACCTATGCCGATGCTGCCGCGGAGCGCAGGGTGGCACCGGGTCAGGTGAACCTGAATGACGTGCGTCTGGTGGCTAACAGTTGGGCGCGGCGGTTGGAGCAAGCGATTGCCGATTACCGCGAAGACCTGCTGGCTCTGCAACGGGCCCAGGATCCGCGCGTGCTGGTTCTGACCCTCCTGGCAGGGATCGCCACCCTGGTGGTGGGGTTCTTTCTCTGGCGGCTGTTCGACCGCAGCTTAACCCGTCTGCAACGCTGGTTGGAGCTTAAGGCCGGAGAGACCTGGGGCACCTGGATCGATGTGGGTGGGATGCTGCTGCGGGGCGTGGGGGCAATCCTCATCGCCGGCATCTCGCTGGATCGCGGCATCAGCTTCATCCCTGCCCTACGACCGTTTCAGCGCTCCTTTTACCTGGGCCTGGGTCGTGTGGTCGCCACGGCTCTGGGCGTTCTCACCCAGCCTCTGCCCAACTCCAGCGTTTCGATTGCCAGCTTGCTGGTCTTCCTCGTCCTCTCCATCTTGGTTTTCACCGGCGCCCACTACGTCAGTGTTGGCTTCAAGCAGCGCTTTTTGGCACGCCTGGGGCTGGATCTGGGCACCCAAGAGTCTTCGGCAGCCATCTTCAAGTACATCCTGACCCTGTTCGGCATCCTTCTGGTCTTGCCCTTCAGCGGTCTTAATTTGGGCTCCTTGGCGGTCATTGCCGGGGCGGTGGGTTTGGGGATCGGCTTTGGTTTGCAAAACCTCTCCAACAACTACATCAGCTACATTGCCATTTTGCTGGAGCGCCCCATCCAAATCGGGGATCTGGTGGAAGTGGACAACTTGCTCGGCACGGTGGAGCGCATTGGGCCACGGGCTACCGTCTTGCGCACCCTGGATCGCATCTTTGTGATCGTGCCCAACTCCCGCTTTACCGAATCAAAGGTGGTGAACTGGAGCTACCGGGATCCCCGCTGTCGCATCCACATTCCGGTCGGCGTGGCCTACGGCTCCGATACCGCCTTGGTTACCGAAGCTCTGCTCAGCGCAGCCAAAGAAAATGCTCGGGTGTTGAGCAGCCCTGCCCCCCAAGTCTGGCTCAAGTCCTTTGGCCCTTCTGCACTTAACTTTGAGCTGCTGGTGTGGATCAACCGTCCTCAAGATCAGTTTGTCTTGATCAGCGAGCTAAACTTCCTAATCGAGGCTGAGTTTCGGCGACGTGGGATCCGCATCCCCTTCCCGCAACAAGATATTCATATCCGCAGCCTAGAGGGATTTGCCCCCCTCAGTCAAAATGGTGGATCCCCTCCTTTGCCCGATGCCGACTCCATTCACTCTGCCCTCAAAGAAGCAGCACAATCGCCGGAAGACCAAAATGGTGTTTCCTAAGCTATTGCCTGCCATTGACACCCTATCGACACCATGTTGCAGCGGTTAGATGAGGTACTGGGAAGCTTTGGCAGCCATCCCCGTTGGGCTGAACTGAAGCAAATGCAAACCCTGCGGCAGCTCTGGCCCGAACTCGTCGGAGAGGCCGTAGCCGCCCAAACCTATCCTCTCAGCCTGCGCCGACAGGTGCTGCAGGTGGCCACCTCTACCCCGGCCTGGGCACAAAACTTAACCTTGCAACGTCAGCTCATTCTCAAGAAACTCAACAGCCGCATCCAACCTCCCCTCAGCGATATCCGCTTCAGCCCTGGTGCCTGGCACGAGGGATCCAGCCAAGCCACCCCCCACCCTGATGCGGAGCTGACCAGCAAGTTTTATGGCGCTCCCCGCCTAGCAGACCAAGATGGACAACGCCCTGGATCCTGTCGCAGCCCCAATCCAAAACAGCCCACCTCCGACCCGAAAGTGGCTTTCGAGCGCTGGGCCAGAGTGGTGAAGCAACAACAAACCCAGGAGAACCTGTTCCCTTGCCCCGCCTGCCGCTGTCCTACCCCTGCCGCCGAATTGGAGCGTTGGTTTGTCTGTGGGTTCTGCCATCGACAATCCTTGCGCCCGCCCAGCTAACTCAGGAAACTCGAATTACGGTTGCTTCAAATGGCAATCAAACGATTCGTCAGGTCGATCCCCAACTTCTTTCTTCCTCTGAGAGAGGTTGTGGATGGTTACGGCAGCGGCAAGGAGCGCTTGGGAAGCGTCTCAACCCAGTTTGAAATGCAACTGCGAACCCTTAATCGTTCATAGCCCGATAGGTGGCCACCGAAGACGGCGATACACGGTTTAGATAGCGAAAGATCCAATACTTAAAAAGCGTATCTAGGAAAACCGGAAAAGTAGCAATAAAGCCGTAGATAAAATCGCGGTTCTCCGGTAACCCCAAATGGGCAGCCAAATTACCCAGCAGCACCTCCCAACCGTGGGGAGAGTGATAACCGACAAACACATCGGTAAAGAGAATAATAATGAAAGCCTTGGCACTATCGCTGAGACCGTAGATCAGACGATCCAAAAAAGACTTGAGGACTTCGATTTCCTCACGCCCAATAAAGATAAGCCAGCCAAACACCAGCAGCGAAAGCAAATCAGCAAGGATATTCTTCAATCCTTCCGAGTTCCTACGGCTATATTTTTTCAGCAGTTCCTCTGCCTTCATGGACAGTTGCTCTTCTGATTCCAGATCCCACTCTGGGGGTTGATGGTGCAAAGCTCGCTCAAATTCTATTCTTTCCTTGAAAAACTCGAACTCTGACAGGGCTTTTTCTTGGAATTCGTGGCTTAGAGCCACAATGGCAGGCTCCCGTTGTTGGAAGTGATCCACCAATGGCCCAAACAGAAAGTTTTTCGAGAGGATCTGGGTGAGCAGAGGCAAAACGGCCAACAACAACAGAAAACGAATCGATACCAGTGTGCGAGTGCGAGCCTCCCGATACTCTTGGATCAGTTCCTCCTCGGCCTGGGAACTCAGCTCACGGCGGATTTGGCTGGCCGTGCGCAGAATGGAGCGGGGCAGAATCGCAGCTTTGGAAGCGACCGGGGCAGCGCCATTGCCGGAGCCTGCCTTGACAGAGACATTAGAAGAACTGGGTTCAGTTGAGGTAGGTTGTTCTGGCGGTTCGAGAGGCTCAGGTGAAGTGGAAATTGAAGCAGAGACAGGTTGGGATTTTCTGGTCGGGCGTTTGTATCGAGAAGTCACCTGATCGATAAACTGCAGTTTCTCCAAGATGGAAAGATCTCGTCTTTGGCGACCATTCTCGGAGTTTTCGCTGCTGCTTTCAGAAACATTGGCCTCAGCGGCATGGAGTTGTTGAGCTTTATCTTGGGCAGAAGTAGGGCCGCTGCCATTTTGCTCGGGATCCGGCAGGCGAGAAAAGGCGCTGCTGGCTCTGAACTCTGCCAAACGCAGATCGATCTGGCGCAGCTGCCGGCGCAGTTGAATCTGAAAGTAGCGGCTGACATTCTGGCCGTGTTGCCCATTGCTGCCAATGGACCCTCCCTGGAAGTATTGATCCTCAATGGCTTTAATGCGCAGGGCAGCCTCATAAGCTTGGTCGAGGGAGCGCAGGGGGGTATTCGAGATCCATTGGCCCAGCCTGCTCAATACGGATTCTCCCATTGCTCGTTCCCGTGGCACTCCCCATGGGGGCCGATCCACACATTACAGTGATCCGATTGACTAATTATTGTAACGAGTCCTGGGTGCCTAGGCGGGAATCCCAACGGTGGAGAAGTACTTGCAGAGACTGGCCCTGCCTCGACAGAAGTACAGACCGGCACCTTTGGGTCAGAGCAAACTTCAGTATCCCTTAAAGCGCTTGAGGGCAAAGCCACAGATCTGCAGCAGCCGCAGCCCCTCTCGCACATGGTGAATGTTGGAGCGACCATAGGTTCTGGGGAAATAGCGCACGGGGATATCCAGGATCTTCAGGGTGCGCTTGGCGGATCCCAGCAACAGGTCAAAATCTCCAAACGGGTCGAAATCCCCCCACTCTTGGCACAGCTTGGCAATCTGCTGGTAATCCTCCCGCCACAGGGCCTTGGTGCCACAGAGGGAATCTTTGATGCGGATGCCGAGAATGTAGGAGAGGAGAGCGGCAAAAAAACGATTGGCCCATTGGTTTAGCCGAGGCATTGCCTCTGGTTTCAGGGGATAGATAAGGCGACAACCATTGGCAAAATCACATCGCCCGGAAGCCACAGCCCGGAAAAACTTGGGCATGTCCTCTGCCTGTACGGTCAAATCGGCATCGAGGATGATCAACACATCCCCTGTAGCGGCGGCTAGCCCCTTGCGCACCGCATCCCCCTTGCCCTTGCCCTCCTGCCGTAGAGCCCGGATATTGCGGATCCCTTGGTATTCCGCCTGTACCCGCTGGATCTCGGCCCAAGTCCCGTCGCTGGAATGCCCCTCCACAAAAATGATCTCGGTGCGGGATCCCATCTCGGGCAAATGTTCCACGCAGCGGCGGATGTTGCCCGCTTCATTCCGAGCCGGAATCACCACGGTGCAGGAAGGCTGCTGCTCAGGGGGGGGATCCCAGGCAGGGTCGGGCTGCAGGCGAGCGATCGTGTACTCTGTCAGGCAGAGGGCGTTGATCCCGGGCAATGGGGCAATCACCCGGTTGATCACAGTCGAAAGGAACGGGATCCGCCGCGGCAACAACAGCCGCTTGCCCTGCTGAATGACCTCGTATCCTGCCAAGTGCAGCAGGTTGGCCACATCGGCTGCCGATAACCAGTTGGCTGCCGGCAGAGGCATCCGTTGCTTCAGAGCGGTTGCCAAGCCCAGAATCGGCTCCCAGAGCGGGTTGTGGTGGGAGAGGATCAGGCGGGTGCGTGGGGTACAGAAGCGGCGCAACTGCTGGAGAACCTGCTGGATGTCGGCCAGGTAGCCCAGGGTATTGACGAGCAAGATCACATCAAAAGGCTCCGCCAAGACGGGATCCCCTTTGTCCAGCGTGTGGGCATCTTGCACCCGGAAATGGAGATGGGGAAACTCTGCCTGAGCTTGGGCAACAATGTCCGCATCCCGGTCGATCCCCACCCCGAAGCTGGGCTGCAAGGCATTGAGCAGGGATCCCGTGCCGGAACCAATCTCCAAGATGCGCAAACCGGCAGGGACAAAAAAGCGATGCAGCCGCTCCAGATCCTCGTGGTAGTAGCGGTTTTTTTGCCGCCAGTAATACAAGGGGTGGGTCAACGCTGGCAAGGGATCCCTGGGGTATCGCTGGATAGTCTTCGATCATAAGGTGTGATCGTTTGCAATAACGGCTTCAAGCACCTTAGATCTCAATCTGTTGGTCACCCAACCCAGCTGGATCCCCGACAACAGGGGCGAAGCCCTCCAGCGATTGCGTACCGCAGCCACATCTTGCCACCCCAGTCTCTCCCCACCCAGCGATAGCAGTACAGGGAAAAGGGAAGCATTGGCGGGCAAGTGCCAACGAGCGGGGATCTCAGCGACGACGCACTTTATCCCTTTGGCTGACAAAGATGATGGCGCCAAAGAGAGCCCCCAGCACAACTGCACCAGCCACCAAGCTCCAGAGGAAGTTAGCAAGTGAGGGAGTCATAAAAGCGTTTCCTCCTCGTGCAAATAACCGTTGCCCAACAGCTTTCCGATTATACCGAGCCCTGTCACCCTTCCAAAGCCTGCCTTTGTCCCTGCCGGGCGCTGTCATTTGGTAGTTTGGTATTCCAGGGGCACCTCCTCTAGGGTTTGGCTCTTGCCGGCAAAGGGGTTATCCGGCGTTAAGAACAGCATACAGTGACATTCCTTTCGCTCCCGCATGGGTACACAGGGGCAATTCCAATAGCCTGCTTTTGCTTCTGCCTCTTTGTCTTCATAAAAACGACAGGGACACAGCGGGGCGCCCAATTGCTCTTTGTGCAGAGCCAAGCCTTCGATCACCGCCGTCGTAATTGATGGATCCGAGCAGAAAAAGGTCTCGGAGCGTTTGGCGTAGGTTTCTGCGAAATGCCGCATCAACTCAAAGCTCTTCTGTGAGGACTTTTTGTAACCACGACTTTCCATGACGATTCCCAAAAGTGGAACTAACCGGCTGTTGCTAGCAATGGGGTTCACAGCTTTTTCCGACGACGCCTCCCGAAGCCAGTACAGACGTGTAGGGGGCCGGGATTCTATTAACTCCACAGATAACTCCACAGACCTCCCACAACGTCGAGAAAAGCTGTATCTCGCTCTTCGTTGTACAGCAGACCTCTAGGCAGGACAAAAGATTATGCCCTTGCTGTTACACAAGGCAACATCTAGGGGCCGTAGCAAGAGCCAGCCTTGGCGTACTCTACAGAATACCTTGACATCCTCCCCGGCCTGAAGGCTGGAGATTCCTACCACGCTGCGCATGGATGGCTCCTTGCGCAGTCGTCTCGGCGGGTTCCTGCTTCCGAC